>JBFHIK010000206.1:0-5179 GCA_041596555.1 Methanosarcina sp. | reverse complement strand
AGTCTTCATAAAAATCACCCTTCTGAAAATATCCTGCTGAGAATATCCTGCTGAGAATATTGTTCGTCATTGGAATTATGGTTTATCCTGGATTTTCCTGGTTTTTTCATCTAAACACTGGAGAATCGCCATTAGAAACAAAGCAAAACTTTTTGCAGGCTCCGTTGATTCAATGGATTTTTATGAGTTTTTAGAAGCGGTGGACTGCGAAGTTAACAGAAGAAATATATTAAAAAATATGTGGCGGTTCTTTTTTCACATCTCTTATATGCCACATTATAGATTTCCCATCTTGTGTTTAAACAAC
The DNA here is from genome assembly GCA_041596555.1 of Methanosarcina sp. Classification (GTDB taxonomy): domain Archaea; phylum Halobacteriota; class Methanosarcinia; order Methanosarcinales; family Methanosarcinaceae; genus Methanosarcina. The sequence continues at coordinate 4,872 of JBFHIK010000206.1, read as the reverse complement.
CTGCATAGTCTAAATTTCCCCTGATCATTCAAAAAACGAAGAAAACTCTGAGAATTGATTGAAAATAAATGACACTTATTTATAAGATAAAACTGTTAAATAATTATGTATCTGTATAATTTACTTTGCAGAGGTTCATAAATTGGTGACCCGGGAAATGAAAGATCCAGAAAAAAATTTCGACAAGGCGATAGAATTTGCTGAAAAAAAGAAAGAGGAATCACTAAAGAAAGCAACCAGTACGATTGAAAAAGAGTACTTGGCAAACGCATTCGACAAGGAAATACAGGAACTGAAAGAGAGAAAGAAAAAATTAGTAGAGAGTCGGGAATTGACAGAAAAGAAAAAAAATGAAGAAATGGAGAAACGAAAAGAAAAGAGAGTAAAAAAATTAGAGGAAGAAACTTAAATCAGGCTCTCATTTTTAAGCTTATATAAAAGCTATTTTCAGGTTGATTCAATTAGTTTTTACGAGTTTTTAGAAGCAGCGGACTGCGCCACCAGCAGAAAAAAGATATTAAAAAGGATATGATCGGGTTTGTTTTTCAAGATTTTTTCAATTTATTCAATCACCGCCAAAAATATTAATCACAATTAGTACTAATCCAGGTAAGTGTTTGTAAATTCAATAACATAAGACGTCTTCGGCACCCATCAAGAAATCAAACACTGTATCTCCAGCGGGGGCCGGGACCACAGCCAGCCAGGGTATCGGATTTTGTATTTCTCGAAAGAAGGACGCAACGAAATAGCTATGCTTAAATAAATTTACCGGGATACACGATTATAATTTTTATACTTATGTTTTAAAGACAGAACTTCTCTTTTAAACAAAAAACGGCTCTGAAAAAGACAACCCGCGGTAAAAACCAAACAAAACAGACAAAATTACACCGTGGAACCAGAAAATCAAGGCGATACCTTAAAAATGAAAATGGAGTGTTGAAATAGGTTCAATGACATCAAATAGACCTTTAAGGTCTACTGAGAAATTTGTGAAATCCCTTATTCTTTACCTATTTCGTTTTTTCTCATCGCTAACTAAATTACCATCTTCAAAGGTAATTACTCTGTCAACATAATCAGTATGCCACGGTTCATGTGTTACCATCACAATTGTCTGGCCATATTTTTCATTCAGTTCTTTAAACACATCCAGTACTTGTTTTGAGTTGTTAGTATCCAGGTTTGCACACGGCTCGTCAGCAAACAATATGTCAGGCTTTTTTGCGATGGCTCTTGCGATTGCCACTCTTTGCTTTTCTCCACCGGATAATTCATCAGGAATCTTGCTATGTTTTCCTTTCAGGCCAACCTTATCTAATGCTTCAAGAGCAATCTCATAAGATTCCTTTCTGGATTTTCCTTCCATCATGGAAAGGATATAAACATTTTCTGCAGCACTCATTTCGTTAATGAGTGCATAGTCCTGAAAGACATAACCGACCTGTGTCAGCCTGTAATAACTTCTTTCTGCTTCAGGCAAGCTGGAAACCTGTAATCCCCGAATGGTATATTCCCCTTCCGTTGCGTCGTCCAGTAATGCCAGTATCCTTAACAGAGTTGTTTTTCCGCTTCCGGATGCACCCATTATCGCTACAAATTCCCCTTTCTTTATTTCGAACGAAACGCCCTTTAGAGCCTTGACAACAGTTTCCCCTGTCCCATAATACCTTTTCAGGTCCTTAACCAGGATCATTTTTATCGACTCCATATGGCTTTGAGTATGCTCTCTTTTGATACACTCCAGGCAGGGAGTATCCCGGCTATCACTGATAGTGTAAGCATGGTAACTATGCTTTCAATAAGCAGCATATAATCGATCTGGGGTCTTATTTCCATAGTCTCGTAGAATACCACTGGATTCATCTGGAAGTAAAACATAAGTGAAAAGTATAGTATCAATCCTGCGAATATTCCTAAGGAAACATAGAACGTGCTGAGGAATGCATAGGACAATACTATTGATCTTGGAGTAATGCCTACTGCTTTTAAAATACCGATCTCTTTTTTTCTATTAAGTACATTAATATAGATAATGATGAGGACCAGGGCTGCACCTACAATCAAACTCACAAACTTTGACATGGTATCTATAGCACCCATGCTCTGCATTGCTTGCTTTATGAGAGTTTCGGACTTATCAGCCCATGTGAAGATTTGCTCATTCACCCCGGCTTCTCTGATTTTATCCTTTACCTGATCTTCACTCCCTTGCTTGTCAACCCTTACAACTACACTGGTAGCTTTACTCGCTTCTAAACCATAAACATCTTCAATTTCTTTGTAGTTAACTAACGCATTAAGGTCAACAAGTTCAAATGAGCCTTCCATGATGCCTTTGACTTTATAGGTCCTCTTTACGCCATTGCTGTATGTTACATCAACAAGCGATCCTGGTCTTACTTCACCCAGGTTATCATATATTTCGGACCCAAAACCTGTGCCTGCGATCATAGCCCCAATGATAATCTCATCCCGGGAAAGCTCTCCTAAGAAATCTCCTTCACTGATAATGTATGGATACTGTGAAACGTCATACTCTTCTGTGGGAAGTAAGCCTGTAATAGTTGCTCCTACAACTTTCTGTTTATGCTCAATAGATGCTCCAGCGTCCAGTCGTTTTGTTGCAGCCCTCACACCTTTGACCGCTCTGACTTTCTGCAAGACGCTATCAGCATTGTTAATGTAGGTGTTGTCGCCTGACGGTTCAATGACAATATCCCCGTAAGGGTAGTCCTGCATCATACCGGTAAATAGAACGGTCATTCCTCCTATCATTGATGGCAGGAATACCAGGTTCATAAAAATGAGCGAGAGAACAAAAACTATGAACATTAGTGTTTTTTTGTTTCCTCTTTTTACACTGAAGTATGCAATGAGGGCTCCTACTCTGACATCATTGATCATGCTGGAGACCTCTCATTATTTTTCATCTTTAGCAGAATATTTTTCATCTTTAGCAGAATTACCGCTGCCTTCCATTAACTGCTTAATTATCTCATCTTTTGATTTTTTTGTTCTATAATTAATATAAATTAGTCCTCCAATAACTGCCAGGATAAGCAATACAATTGCAGCTGTTCCTGCTCCACTACTACTTTTGAGGACTATAAGATTGATTTTCTTCTCAATTTGTTCTTCACCAAAATCATCACTATACGTTATGGTGACAGGGATTTCGTATTCTCCCTCTTGATCAACTATAAAAGTAATTACTGCAGGTCCGTCTTCATTTGGGTCAAGAGTTCCTATAAAAGATTCTTTTAAGCCTTTGAATGGATGGTCAGCATAGACCCTTATTGAATTTATTGTTCTGTCACCAGAGTTTTCAATTCTCATAGTCAATTCTACAGTATCACCCGTGTAAGGAAGAACAGGGTCAACCTTTACAGATGCAAGATTCAAACTTCCTTTTTTGTCAAGCACAGTTATTCCAATCTCATATTCATCCTGTTGCTTGCCAAAATCATCTTCATACTCTATAATGACAGGAATTTTAAACTCCCCTGAACTGTTTGCCTTAAATTTGAATAATGCAGTTTGACTTTCATTTAAGCCAAGAGTTCCAATTGTAGAAGTTTTTATTCCTTTAAAATCGTGATCCAGGCTAATTGATACCGATTTTGCTATTGCTTCCCCGAAGTTTTCTATGCCTAACCTTAAGTCGACCGTATCTCCCTCATAAATATATTCAGGACTGGTTTTGACCGAAGAGATCCTTGGTTCTGCATCTTCGCCTATCACCCTTATTTCAACTTCATAATATTTTTCAGTATCAACGGGATTATTTGCATATGTTAATTTCATTTTTATCAGATGAGGACCGGGTTTAGCATCAGGGGTTGTTCTCATGTGATATGTCAGGTACCTTTCACTTGTACTATAAGTTAATTTTGAAACTTTAGTAACTAAATTTTCTGTAACTATTATATCTGAGGGGATGCTGATTATCTCAAAAGTAACATCTTCAGGAGTTTTAGTGCCACAACTCTCAAGATTAATTCCCAGGGTGAATTCCTCATCGATACCTATTGAACTGGGACTTATTTCCTGCAACTCTGCGTTTACGCATGCATAACTGGAAATTTCGGCTTCAACAGTAGAAATTCCTGATAAGACAATTGAAAAAACTAAAAGAAGCAAATATCTCAGCTTTGTATTCTGGCTCATTTTCGGGCTCATTTTTTAATCACCTCGTTTTGAATTTTTTCCGTAAATTCAACAAGATTTTTAAAAATTAAATCCAATGAAATCATTTGCTGATAATAATCTTCGATTATTTTGAGCAGTTCTTCAGAGTCCTCTGCGTTACTATTTTTACATCTTTCGATTATTTCTGGGAGCTCTTTAATCGCAGGACTGACCATGAGTTCATTTTTGGATTTTACTGCCTTAATTGTCATTGTCAGCATATCTCTTTGAACTGAGAAGTACAATTTTTTAGAACCGGCTTTCTTTGTTTTTTCCACTACTTTTATTTCACTGAGCATTTTCATTGCTGCACTAACTGCTGAAAAACTGTACCCGGTCATTGTAGAAAGATCTTCTAAAGTTAGCGGATTCGATTCAGAGTAAAGTATTGCTAATAATTTAGAGCAAAGCTCATCAAGTCCCTGGGATTTTATCCCCTGATACACAAGATTCTCAAATTCTTTTTTTGCGGATTCCATTTCAACGCCCGATTTACAGAATTTATAAGATTTCCAGTAATTACTATATATTACGGAAATAGTAAATATATGCTTTGATTATGAAGGATTTGCCCAAAAAGTCAATTTCATTTTCGCGAGATTCGATGCTTAAAAACGATATGATCAACCAAAAAATAATCATATGCCTGAAAAACATCCATTTGGATTCGGTTAAGGT
>JBFHIK010000205.1:0-5232 GCA_041596555.1 Methanosarcina sp. | reverse complement strand
TTATATATCTTGCTTGCCCTTGCATTATATCTTTTGTTTGCCCCTATCCTTAGATCATCTTTTTCTCCTCCAGGGAAGTACTGCCGCTTCAAAAGCCAGAATAGGCCCTATGAACCAGCCTGCCCAGAGGAAAAAACCTGCAAGCCCGATGCCGAAAAAGTAGAACTGTTTTCGTGTCGATTTCATCCCATACCCTTCATCCTTCAGACTAAGGACCAGGGCTATAATTCCAAGCCCTACGCTGGCAAGAGCCAGAAAGACAGTAATGATTACTTCGGGAGAGTATGAACTCCTGCTCAGTGAAACCAGCATCTGGACTATTAATGATAAGCCTGTACCCAGAAAGAAAAGTCCTGAAAAAATTCCCGACCAGCGGGCCGGATTGAACCCGGCTGCAGCTTCCATTTTAAGTGAAATTGCCAGAATTCCGGCTGCAAGCGTTACTCCCAGCGGGAAGAAGATAAAAGGCAGGCTCTGTCCTTCCCAGCGGTAGGTCTTTATCTGGTTCAGAGGAATCAACAGCCACTCAACAAGGGAAAAAGTTTCCCTGTATCCCAGAATAACCCCGTAATTACCTCCCCCCTCAATAGAACTCACTGCTGCATAGTATGTGCCGCTTTCCGGGGCCTGGAGGTCTGCCCGGGCAAGGGAGTAGAAGGCACTCGGCGTAAATCCTTCGTATGTTGCGCTTTCAGGCACCTTTCCCGAAAAGACCTTTGTTCCGTATCCTTCAGGCAGTTCTGCCGTTTCCGGCACTGTCTCTTCGTCAGTAATTCCTGGCCCCATAAGGATCAGGTCTGGAGTAAAAAGAAGGCTTTCCTCCCCGGCAGGGACAATAAGCCCGAGTACTATTCTCTCCCCTTTTTCCATATTAAAACTGTAATACTGAATATCTGCTCCTGAAAGCTGCCCGTAAAGAACCCTGGACTTTGCAGGATTTTCGATTAGAGTTGCTGTTTCAGGGTTTTTTCCTCCCTCTCCAAAGGCCGGAACATGAGCAAACACAGGGGTAAGCAAAAAATATATTCCCGTCACTAAAATCAATATTGAGGCAAGATATCTTAATGTCCGTCGTTTCATAGACAGTATTCTCAACTGCTGCCAGTAAATAGGTATCAGAACCTAGAGTCAGAAACAAACATCGGGACTTAAGGTCAGGTTTAAAAACCTGGAGTTTCATGCCGAAAGCCCTTTCTGAAATGTGTTCAAGTTCATCTTATGAGAATCTGGGACATCCCTCCTGAGAAGATGTGCAGGCAGCACCTCCTGGGAGAACACCGTGAATTGCATGCCCTTTGGTCCATAATTACCAATAACAAAAAAGCTTATGCCCACCACCCCGAGACCCTGCGCTGGAAGGGAAAACTAAAAGCTCTCTACCTGAGGCATGAAGCTCTTGTGGAAGAGATGGCAAAAAGGGGATATAAACACCATACACCCCTGGACCCTGCCCTTGCGACAGGAGTAGCTGTACAGAACGAATTTGTGACTACCTATGAGGAACAGGTCCGGATCTTAAAAGAAAGAGGGTGCGATTGCAGGGTCTGAGTGCAAAGTGTGAGTGCGGGATCTGACTGTGAACTACTCCTGGCTAAAGCATAGGAGCTTTCTTCATTAGGAACCGTAAGCTTCAGAAAATCGCATGGCACTTTCCCGTGAACTACCCCTGAATTCCGGATTTTCTTTGAGGATTATCTCAACTTTATTTGAGGACTTATAGAATTTAATTAAAACTCGTGGAGGGGTGGAATGTTTATATATATAGTTATCGATAATTATTAATACTAAAAAATCATATATAGAGAGAGACAAAAACGAAATACAAGAATACTATTTGAGAACTTAAGAAAAGATGATATTGGGATAAAGTCAGGTGTTGAAGCAATTCACATTCAAAATGTTAATTCTGGATAGGATAAGGATCTAAGGGACTTTAATGACTCTTGTGCTGAATGAAGAGGAAATATGGGTTCTTGAATGTATAAAAGAAGCCCATATCGACCAGGGATTTCATATTCGAGATGTGATAAAAAAAGCAAAATCCGGATATGGGTTATCAAGGTCAACAGTTTACGAAATAGTGGGTTATCTGGAGTTTCACGGCCTTATAAAAACGAATAAAGCAGGTAACCGCGAGCTTGACCCGGATATTCACTATTTCGTAATATGTCCGGGTTGTGGCAAAGAAGTTGCAGAAAACGAATGCGTAAAAGATAACGGGCGGGCAATATGTGAAGACTGCTATCTGGAAGGGCACCAAAAAATAAAGTTTGCAGACCCTGTGGCAGTACGCTCTAAAAAGCTCTTCAGAAAACAGCACGGGTTTGAAGGGACAGCCGGACTAACAGAACTGCAAAAAGAAATCTATGATTTTATCCTTACAGAAGGGGGGGCAACCCCTGAAAAAACCTCGAAGCTTTTCGAGCTCACGCTGCAGGAAACCATGAATCAGCTTGCAATACTGAGACACTGCGAGCTTTTAAAGTGGAGAAAAATGGGAGAAGAAATGTACATGGTGCCTTTTGATTCATAAATTATTCATTAAGTTTTCTGTACCTTAAGTTTTCTGTACCTTAAGTTTTCTGTACCTTAAGTTTTGCGTACCTTAAGTTTTCTGTCTTCAGGAAGTGATAACACGACCGAAAAAATCGATATGAATGAAAGGATAGGAGCAATGGCCGGGGAAATCCCGGGAGTAATGAAAGCTCTTATGGGGCTTCATTCCGAAGTTGTCAAGGACGGGGCTTTAAGCGCCAAAACAAAAGAAATAATGATGGTCGGGATTGCAGTTGCCCTGCGCTGTGAATACTGTCTCTGGAAGCACGTTCCTGAGGCTGTAAAAATGGGAGCGACCCGGGAAGAGATCCTGGAGGCTGTAAGCACTGCAATAGTGATGGCAGGAGGACCTGCCGTAGCTTACGGGTCAGTAGTTGTTCTCAAAATTCTGGATGAACTGGATGTCTGAAACTCTGGAGGGTATAAAAGATGACAGAAGAAATAACCAGCTCTGCTAAGTGTGCAGCCTGCGGGCGTGAACTGGCAGGAGAAGATAGTATAGAAGACGAAGGCAAGGTTTTTTGTGAGGACTGTTATATAGAGGGGCACCATAAAATCCAGGCATGCAACCCCTGGGCAGTGCGCTCCAAAAAAATCTTCAGGGAAGAAGCCGGGCTTGAAGGAACTGACGGCCTTACAGACCTGCAAAAAGCCATTTATGAATTCATTGTTTCCCGGGGCGGGGCAAAAAAGGACGAAATTGCAGAAAAATTTGGGATATCTCCAAGAGAAACCGAAAACCAGTTCGCACTCCTCAGGCACTGTGAGCTGGTAAAGGGACAAAAAAGGGCAGATGGGGTATACCTTGTGCCTTTTGGAGCCTGATAGGCTTAAAAATAAGTTTTTTTCCTTTTTTACTTTTAAAAAGTTCCAGCGGCCCATTTCAAACGTTGAGGTGCCACATTGGAGCTTTAAAGGCTTTTCACAGCCATTTTACTTACATCCCGGGCCCCAACCTGATATTTAGGATAAATATCCTCCTGGCAATCCTCTACCCAAAACTGTTTCATAATTGAAGACCAAATTCATATTTGAAATTCTATAATTAACAGGCTTTTCTTCCAGACAAAGATTTCAATGGTGGTACAGCGTGATGGACATTTCAAAACCTTACTTTAATCCAGAAATCGAAACTATGGAGAGGGGAGAACTTGATGCTCTCATTGAGGAACGTGTACGTTACACGGTAAAATATGCAGCCGAAAATTCTCTTTTCTACAGGAAATGGTTTGAAAAGCATGGGATAAAGCCCGGAGACATTAAAGCCCATGAAGACCTCCAGGAGCTTCCCGTAATCTCTGGAAAGACTATCCGGGAAAACCAGCCTCCTGAGATGAAGGATTTTATGTTCAAAAGCGTGGGCTGGGAAGACGTATTCACCATCCATGAGACCAGCGGCACGAGTGGGACCCCAAAGAGCTTTTTCCTTACCTGGGAGGACTGGGAACGCTATGCAGAAAAATATGCCCGGATTTTCAGGTCTCAGGGCTTCGGGCCTGGAGACAGGGTAGTTATCTGTGCTTCCTACGGCATGAATGTGGGGGCAAACACCATGACCCTTGCTGCCAGGCAGCTGGGCATGAGCATCATCCCTGAGGGCAAATGCACATTTCCCCTGCGCATCATTGAAGCCTACAAGCCGACAGGCATAGTGGGCAGCGTCTTTAAGCTCCTGAACCTTGCCAAAAGGATGAAGGCTGAGGGGCTCGTCCCTGAAGAATCCGGGATAAACAAACTTGTCGTAGGGGGAGAGTCCTTTGCGGACGAATCCAGAAATTATCTCTCGGAAATCTGGGGCTGTCCTGTGTACAACACCTATGGGAGCACGGAAGGGACGATGTGCGGGGAATGCAGTGAAATTACAGGGCTCCATGTTCCCGAGGATGTCGTCCATCTTGATGTTTACGACCCGCACCTGAAGAACTTCGTGCCTGACGGGGATTGTGGAAGGATTGTCCTGAGCACGCTTCTGCCTGTTGGAGCAAAAGCAGGAAACCTTCTCTTAAACTACGATACTGATGACACGACTGTCGTGCTTACGCGCAAAACCTGCTCCTGCGGAAGGACGCATATGAAAATCATGACTCCACAGCGAGAGGCTGAAACATTCTGGATAGAAGGAACTCCTTTTAACCGTGTAGATGTGGAAAGGGGTGTCTTCCAGAGTGGGAATATGGACTATCTGACAGGAGAGTATGAAGCATTCCTCTACGGCGGAGAAGATGAAGGAGAAACCGTACTGAGAGTCAGTATGGAATGCGAAAACCCCGATACCTGTGACAGAGACCTTATAAAGGAAAACTTCATCCGCTCTTTCCTTAAATATAAACATCCCCTCTCCGGGGCTTATGAAGACGGTACTTTCAAGATCCTTTTCAACTTCACGGACCCCAGAGGGCTTGAGCTTTACAGGATAAAAGGAAGACCGAAGAGGCTCGTGGACAGACGATAAACGGAAAGAACAGGCAGAATAATAAATAAAAAGGCTGATAACTAGATAAAATTAGAAAGAATACCAGACATATTATAAGAAATAACAGACATAGAGAGTTAAAAGAAAAATCAAACTATTTTTTCAAGACTTTTCAGTTTCGTTCATACGTCATCGGTTAAGCGTTAGGGAATCACTCTCGTATGTGTTTTTATAATAATAATCTAAATATTAGTGCATCTATG
>JBFHIK010000204.1:0-5267 GCA_041596555.1 Methanosarcina sp. | reverse complement strand
TATTGAGAACTGCGATGGAGTAGGAGAGGTTGGGAACGCAAAATGCGGGGACATAATGAAGATCTTCCTTAAAGTCGAGGATGACCGGATTGTGGATGTGAAGTTCCAGACCTTCGGGTGCGGGGCTGCAATTGCATCAAGCAGCATGGCAACCGAACTTATCAAGGGAAAAACCCTGAAAGAAGCCTGGAAGCTTTCAAACAAAGCCGTTGCAGAGGCACTTGACGGGCTCCCTCCGATAAAAATGCACTGTTCAATGCTTGCAGAAGAGGCGATCCACGAGGCGATTAACGACTATCTGCAGAAAAAAGGGCTTGAGCCCTGGGACTGAAAAAGCCCCGGTTTATTCGAATAAGAGACCCACTTTAAAAATCGGATCATGTTAGAAAATTAAGCTACTTTAAAAATGAAATTTAAGCTACTTTGAAAATTAAATTTAAGCTACTTTAAAAAATTAAATCACTTTAACAATTAAATCACTTTGAAAATTAAATCACTTTGAAAATTAAATCACTTTGAAAATGGAATTACTATGGAAAACGGAGTTGTTATGGAAGACAGGCTAATTGCAGAAGAGATAAAAAAGCTCAAAGAAGAAAGGAACGCAATAATCCTTGCCCATTTTTACACCCGCCGGGAAGTGCGGGAAGTTGCTGATTTTGTTGGGGACTCCCTTTCCCTCTGCAGGGAAGCGGTGAATTCAAAAGCTGAGGTCATAGTCTTTGCAGGCGTCCATTTCATGGCAGAGTCGGCATCGATTCTTTCTCCTGAAAAGCTGGTACTTTTGCCTGTACCGGATGCGGGCTGTCCGATGGCGGATATGGTTACTGTGGAGGCTCTCCGGGAAGAAAAAGAAAAACATCCGGATGCTGCAGTTGTCTGCTATGTGAACAGTTCAGCCGCCGTAAAAGCGGAGTCTGATATCTGCTGCACCTCTTCAAATGCAGTAAATGTGATAAATTCGATTGAGAACAGGGAGATTATTTTTGTCCCGGACAAAAACCTTGGTGCATTCGTATCCCTCCATACCGACAAAAAAATACACCTCTGGCCCGGTTTCTGCCATGTCCATGAGAACATCGGGGATGAGGAGATAAAAGAATTGAAGAAAGTGCATCCTGATGCGGAATTTCTTGCACACCCCGAGTGCAGGCCCGAAGTCCTGAGTTTTGCAGACCACATCCTCAGTACCTCAGGGATTATAAAAGAGGCGGGGAGGTCAGATTCTACGGAATTTATAATCGGAACTGAAAAGGAAATTGTTAAAAACCTGAGCAGAAAATACCCGGATAAAAAATTTTATCCTGCTTCAGGAAAAGCTTTTTGCTATAATATGAAAAAAATCACTCTCGAGTCCATTCTCAACAGCCTCCAGAATATGGAATACGAGGTCCACGTTCCGGAGCACATAAGAGTGAATGCAAAAAAAGCGCTTGACAGGATGCTTGAAATTAGTGGAAATTGAATCTAAAAGAAAGGACTGCAGGGTTCTTTCCTTGAATTTTTCCGGAACTATTTTTTAGGACTATTTTCCTGAACTATTTTCCTGAACTATTTTCCTGAACTATTTTCCTGAACTATTTTTCTAAACTATTTTTTGAATTTTTGACTCTGAGCAATGTTTTCCTCGGTCAAGAGTTAACTATTTATATATTAATCACAATTGTGATCATATCTTCACAATTGTGATGATCCGTAAAAAGCAAATGTATGTCAGAATGGCAGAGTGGTTATGCCTCCGGCTGCAACCCGGAGATGCGTGAGTTCGATTCTCACTTCTGACTTGAAAACCGACCTGAATGGAACTCAAAAACCAGAACACACGAAAGATTCCCGATTAAGGAGAGTAGAAAAACACGGTCTGGAAGTGAGATAAAATGGAAACCAAAAATGAAAACCAAACTGGAGAAAAGGGTTTGAGGAAAAGAACCCTTGAAAATCTTGGAATTTCTACCCTTGCTGTACACGCAGGAACAACACCAGACCCTGCAACAGGAGCAAGGTCAGTTCCGATTTACCAGACAGCAGCGTATGTGTTCAAAGACACTGAAGAAGCAGCCGATCTTTTCGGGCTTAGAAAAGCAGGCAATATTTACACGCGCCTGATGAACCCCACAACTGATGTCTTTGAGAAAAGGGTTGCTGCCCTTGAAGGAGGCATAGGCGCCCTTGCAACAGCCTCAGGGATGGCTGCAATTACATCAGCGCTTCTAACCTTTACAAAACCCGGAGACGAGATCGTTTCAGGGGACAAGCTTTATGGAGGGACCTACGAGCTTTTCAATTATACGTTCCCCAAACTCGGAAGGGCCGTAAAATTCGTAGACTCGAGCAGCCCCGAAGAATTTAAAAATGCAATCTCCGGAAACACAAAAGCCCTGTATGTGGAATCAATCGGAAACCCGGGACTTGATGTTGCTGACCTTGAAAAACTTGCAGAGATCGCCCATGCGGCAGGAATCCCTCTTGTCGTGGACAATACTGTTTCTCCTCTGATCTTAAGGCCAATAGACCACGGGGCAGATATAGTCGTCTGTTCTGCAACAAAATTCATAGGAGGGCACGGGACTTCGATAGGTGGGGTAATTATTGACTCCGGAAACTTTGACTGGAGCCCTGAGAAATTCCCTGAGATCTGCGAGCCTGACCCCGGATACCACGGCCTGAAATACAGGGAAGCCTTCGGAAAGGCAGCTTTTATTGGAAAAGCAAGGGTGCAGTTCATGAGGGATACCGGGTCATGCATTTCCCCTTTTAACTCCTTCCTGTTCATATTGGGACTTGAGACTCTCCCCCTGAGAATGAAAAAACACTGCGACAACGCCCTTGAAGTTGCAAAGTTCCTGCAGAGCCACCCGAAAGTTGCCTGGGTCTCCTATCCGGGTCTTGAGTCTCACAGGAGCCATGAGCTTGCAAAGAAATACCTGAAATCCGGCTACGGGGCAATTATAGGGTTCGGAATCAAAGGCGGGACAGAGGCGGCAAAGAAGTTTATTGAAAACCTTGAGGTCTTTTCCCACCTTGCAAATATAGGGGATGCCAAAAGCCTTGTAATCCATCCAGCTTCAACCACCCATGAACAGCTTTCAAAAGAAGAACAGATGGCATGCGGAGTAACTGAAGACTTCATCAGGCTTTCCGTAGGAATCGAGGACGAAAAAGACCTGGTTTTCGACATAGAACAGGCACTTTCAGAGGTCTGAGTAAACATGGCAGTTTCTTCCGTAAGTTCTTCTAAATCCAAATCCAAATCCAAATCCAAATCCAAATCTAAATATAAATCTAAAAAACTGTTTTCGGAAAAAAAAGGCCAGAGCATCGGGATAGTCCGTTCAATGAACTATAAAATCCCGGGAACCTTCAGCCTTGAGAGCGGAAAAACCCTTTCCGGCGTCAGGATAGAGTACGAAATGTACGGGAAGCTGAATGCCGACAAAAGCAACGTTATCCTGATCTGCCACGCCCTTACGGGAGATGCCCACGCTGCCGGGTTCCATACAGGTGAGCGAAAACCCGGCTGGTGGGACATTGTAATCGGCCCCAATAAAGCGTTTGATACTGAAAAATACTGCGTCATCTGCTCAAACATACTGGGCGGCTGTAAGGGCTCTACAGGCCCCTCTTCCATAGACCCTGAAACCGGAAAAAACTACGGCATCTCCTTTCCCGTAATTACCATAGCAGATATGGTAAAGGCCCAGAAAAAGCTTGTCGAGCACCTTGGAGTAAAACAACTTTTTGCGGTTGTGGGCGGCTCCATGGGCGGAATGCAGGTGCTCCAGTGGACGGTCAGCTACCCTGACATGGTAAAAAAAGCAATTGCAATAGCGACCACAGCCTCCACGACCCCGCAGCAAATAGCATTCGGAGCAATCGGCAGAAAAGCCGTAACCGATGACCCGAAATGGAACGGGGGAAACTACTACGGGAAAGAAATCCCTGCGCAGGGACTTGCCCTTGCCCGGATGATAGGGCATATTACATACCTGAGTGACGCTTCAATGCAGAAGAAGTTCGGAAGGCTCGAGCGGGATGCGGATGCAGCAGGGATAACAGGCACGACAAACACGACAAACAAGACAAACACGACGGGCACGACAAACACGACAAACAAGACAAACACGAATTTGTCCGAACTCTCCCCTGAGTTCTCCCATGACTTTGCTCCAAACTTCCAGGTTGAGAGCTACCTGAACTACCAGGGAGATAATTTTACAAAACGTTTTGATGCCAATTCCTACCTCTACATCACAAAAGCCGTGGATTACTTTGACCTCGCAAAGAACGGCTCCCTTATAGAGGGCTTTTCCGGAGTTACTGCAAAGTACCTCGTAATTTCCATATCTTCGGACTGGCTATATCCCCCTTACCAGTCGCAGGAGATCGTATCGGCACTTACTGCAAACGGAGTTGATGCCAGGTACGAGGAAATCAGGTCTCAATACGGACACGATGCTTTCCTGCTTGAAGAGGGACAGCTGAACTACCTGATAAGGAGCTTCCTCTCGCAGATTCTTGTAAGCGATGTTATGAACCAGAATTTTTATTCGGTCTCAAGAGACGAAACAATCGAGCACGCATCAAGGCTCATGGTAAAAGAACGTGTGAGCCACCTGCCGGTCATTTCAGAGGACGGAAAGCTTGAAGGCATCGTTACATCCTGGGACATTACAAAAGCCGTAGCCTGTAAAATCAATGAGCTGGATGAAATTATCACCCGGGATGTCAGGTATGTATATGAAGACGAAAGGATTGAGAAAGCGTCCTCAATAATGGAAGAGTACTCAATTTCCGCACTTCCGGTCATTGATTCCGAGCACCGCGTAATAGGCATTGTTACGAGCGAGAGCATAAGCGCCCTTATCGGCAGGTTCGGTTAACTAACCGGGAGATTCTATTCCGGAGCGACCTGAATAATAATTTCCGCTTATTCCTGTCCCGCGCCCGGGTGCGGATGAGGCCGGCCGGCTTGGAGTAATGAAAATTAAAACGCAGGTAGCGCTCACGGTTGATTTTTTGAGCAAAAATACTGCTGGCCTGGCTGGCTTGAAATTCTGAATCTTGAAATCTGCCCCTTCAACTCTACTCTCTATCTCACGTCGTTCATACTAAAAAGTCATTTTGTTGATATAAAGTCAATAAAATGTCCAATAGTCAAACATTATTGTCCTATATTGGCAGGGGTTCGAAATGTGCATTTTTACATAAATTTCACTAGAAAGGTAATTTGAAGCACTGCTGCAGATTAAATTAGTAAAGATTTTAAG
>JBFHIK010000203.1:0-5282 GCA_041596555.1 Methanosarcina sp. | reverse complement strand
GGAGTGACGGATATTTTGCGTCTACTATCGGTAATGTTAGCAAAGATGCGGCAGAATATTACATACGAAATCAGGGTTGAAGTTGACGCTTATATCCCCTGAGCTAAAGACTCAGGGGTTTTACGCTTCTTTATATAAAACGCCTCCGCCAGCTTGTCTGGCGGCCCTGTAAATAAAGTGAATTCTGTTGAACGGGTACGAATTTAAGAGTAAAGCCAGCCATTATTATTTTATTCTCCAAAAATATCAACCATGCAACGTAAACTGTCTGCGATTAAAGTTATAATTTAATTAAAAAAAGTCTTGTGTGGTCAAAAAATATCTTTTGTAGTTAAAAAACAGTTGTCGAGATCAAATATTGGCGCCTTTTTAAGCAGCATGACGCCTTTCAGAAACGTTGCAACCAAAAGTATTTACTCTCCAGAATTAGATTTAGATATAAAATTTCTTGAAATGGGAGATTACCAGTGGATTAAGATAGAGGGATGAAATAATGGCTATAATAAAGAATAAAACTGACTATACTATCCGGTTTGTAGCTTATCGAGCTGATGGGACCGAAATGCCTCAGAAGGCTACAAAGATTCCGCCAGACAATAGCCGATATGTAAGTGAGGAACACTCAGGGGGAATTGACTGGTTTATCATAACGGCTTTTCTTCCGGAAAGTAATATTAAGGATCATGTAGATGTGGACATCCTGCCGGCTGTGAGAGATGGTGATGATGCTCTTACATTTGCAAAAATAGGAATTGAAGAGAAGTTTGTGTTTGCAGAAGATACCGAAAAAAAAGAATTTCGTTTTTACCATGATGAGGACGAACCAGAAGGAGAAATCCAGGGCTGGTGAGCTAATAAGAGTAAGTTAATAAGCCGGAAATACTTCAAGATTTCAGGTTACCCCTATCGAAAATATTTTTCTTTTTTGACTTATTTACTTTTGAGTGATTTACTTTTGAGTGATTTACTTTTGAGTGACTTACTTAGGAACGATACAAATATAATATCAAGGGTTTTGTTGCCAGAAATGGTTATTGGGTGAAATTGAACTGGAAATCGATTTCCAAACTGAAATTTAGAAGTTATATCTGTATCATTCCTTAGTCCTCTCACGCAGCTAAAAGGGCCGCAAGCTGTTGCCCTTTCAGTGCAACTCCCAGAAAATCTCCGATTTTCTGTGATCCCGAATCACAACTCGGGAAAGAAAAGAATAAGCAGCTTTAGATGCTGCTTCAAACTGGGAATTTATTCAGGCATTTAGAACTTTCTTCTCAGGACACAGTATGTGGCTCCAACTGTTCCCAGGACAGCTGTTAATTCAAAACCGGGCGCAGAGCTTGCAGGTTTTTCAGGTTCTGATTCCACATCATCTTCCGAGGTTTCAGTCGGTACAGGCTCGACATCTATCGAACCAGCTTCTTCTTCTTCTTCTTCTTCATTGGGTGCAACAATTACAAAGGGTCCAAACCCTGGGGTCCTGGCTTCGAAGTAGACGTAAGTGTCATTTTCCTCATCTATTTTCATGGTCTTAAGTTCGCTCCATGAATCATTATAGTACCAGAGGCTTAAAGAATCCATATCAACCTTGTTTTCTTCTAGCCAGGTCTTGTTGACTCTGAAACCAATGACTGCGTTTTCGAAATTGTCAGAATTTGCGATTCCTCCTGAACCCACCCAGATGTTCACGTTCTTATAAACCGTGCCTTCAGGCAGGCTTGAAACCAGCTTTGATTGGCCTTTCAGCATTTCGGCAATAGTAGTGATTCTCCCGAGAGTTTTCCTGGCGTCAAACTCCACATACCTTATGCAGGTTACACCATTTGGAAAATCAAACCTTACTTTTGTTCCCCTGGTGACGACTGCCATGGAAAGCTCTTTAGCTTCAACATTGCTCTGAGGCTCGGGGGAACCTACAGCTCTGCCACCTGAACCTCCGGAGGTTATGACCGTGGTGGGTAGTTTGAAAGTAAGATCGAGTTCCACCGGCGCAGCGCCGTGCTGGTAGGTTACGGAAACAGGTTCTGATTCAACGAGGCCCAGTTTGAAGACAATCTTTTTTCCGTTATCTTCCTCGGTACCCGAGACACCAATTTCGTATTTTCCTGTTTCATCGATAGAATTACTACCAGCAAGCTGAGAATCTATATAAGCCGAAATTATAGTTCCTGTGGGTACATCTGCACCTTCTGTAATCAGCTTTCCTTCAAACACGTTGGGAATCGAAGGAATATCGCTGGCAGATGCAACCGGAATAAGGAATATGCCCAGTACCAGAATAACCAGGCACGATAAAATTCTTAAGTATTTGTCCTTGATGGTCACCATATCACCTTGAGATTTTCACGTTACCCGTGCAGATCCTTTTACAAAGATCTATCAGGGCTTCCTTCTCGATTCCCTCCCGAGATTGGATCCGAAAGTTAGTAGAATAAGGCCTGCAACCGCATAAATAATCTGAAAACCTGGAGCACTGCTTGTTTCAGAGGAGTCTTCAGACGATTCTGTGCTCTGTTCAATCCCTGTATCTTCACCTGAATCGACAACTGTATTTTCCGGGACCGTTTTTTCCTGAACTGTTACATTCTGTTGAGGGACTGAACTTTCAATTACCTTAACTCCGGAATCCTCTCCAGAAGTTGAGCTCTTTTTAGAACTCCCGGAATCAGATACATCACCGACCGAAAGTTCGATGGATGAGACTATCTCTCCGGATTTCCAGTCAAAACTCTTTCCTGTATCCTTCCCATCAACTGTAAAGGTAATTGGTTTTCCTTCATCCTCAGCTTTTCCGGAAATATAGAAAGTGAAATCTCCCGAGGAAGTATTTACGAGAAACTCTTCTACCTGCTCTCCATTAAGGTAAGCTGCAACAACAGTGCCTGTGGGAGCCGGAGTCCCATCGATCAGGGCAACTCCCTGCACTGTCATCGGGAGCAGAGGGACTTCCTCCCCAGCCATACCTGTATGAGCAGCTGTTAAGAAAAAAAACATCAGTACAGCTGTTCCCAATAAACTATTTTTTAACATC
The DNA here is from genome assembly GCA_041596555.1 of Methanosarcina sp. Classification (GTDB taxonomy): domain Archaea; phylum Halobacteriota; class Methanosarcinia; order Methanosarcinales; family Methanosarcinaceae; genus Methanosarcina. The sequence goes on along the minus strand of JBFHIK010000203.1, from coordinate 2,254 downwards.
CTGTTCATGATTTACCCCCAATTGCTACGCAAACAAGAAAAGAAAAAGAACCTTTCAGCCTGAAATGGCTGAAAGTTACTTGTTTTCGAAATTTTACCCCTTACACGATACCATTGATAGTATCATTGATGGTATCATCGCCGGTATCATTTCCGGAAACGGAATTCACGTCGATCCCCACACTTTCGATTGAAGCATAGGTACCGGCTTCTTTCATGAAGATCCAGTATCCCTGTCCTGGGCACATAAGGCCCTGAGACTGAAGGAATTGAACCGGGAATGCAGTCACGGACTCTTCTGCACCGACAAGGTCTAAGAGTCCAAGAGAAATGGTACCGCCCCAACCTTCATTGCAAGAATATGTGATAAGGTTGGAGAACTTATAATCTACACCCAGAAGACCTTGCAATGAACCCAGAGTCTCGGACCAGTGTACAGGCACTGTAGAGGTGTGCCCTATCATCTGCCAGCCGGGAGCAAGATCAAGAGAGGCAGGTACATCGGGAGTTGTACTGTCAATTGACATTGGCTTGAACTTCACATTGCTCACACTAGCTTCCGGGGTGTAGACCCAGTAACCCTTACACGGTTCGATGGTCTTCGGGAATTCCCAGCAGTTACCGGTCCAGTAAATTACTGTGCTGAATTCTCCAAAGACTGAGTCTGGATCAGCATTGAAAGTAGCCAGATTCTTAGGCACGGATTTCAGGTTCCAGCCTGCATCAAGCATGAGGGTCATGTCTTCGTATGTCTGAACCGGGCCGCAAAGGGCAACGTTGTCGTTGCAGTTGCCAGCCTTATCCAGGGCAATAACAGCTACCCAGTAGTCCTTACCGTAGACGAGTGGCTTCTCATCATACGTTCCAATGTTCATACACATGTAAGTGCCAGCGTCATAGATCAGACTTACAGGCACTGCCTGTTTCATGTCCAGAATGCTCGAGGGCATGGAATCGCTGATGAGAATTACATATGGGTCAAATGCAAGATCTTCTTCGGTGTTTTTATCCCAGCTAACGTACAGTCCGGGCTCATCATACATATAGTACCATTCTGTGTTGCTCAGTGCGTCAAAAACACACAGATTTGCCACAGCAGCCGGGGCCGTAGTATCAACAGAGAACAAAAGTGGAATAGGTTCAGAGACGGTGCCCGCACAGTCAGTAATACGCATGGTCCATGGTATGTTCTCTGCATCTTCAACCATTGCATTTACTAAATAGTAGTTAACTTCATCTTCTCCAACAACTAACGTGCCGTCCTTTACTTTCATGCCGTTAATGAGCAGTTCGTAATCGAAAGGCAGCCCTGCCCCTCCTGAAACACTGAAGTTAAATTCCGGGTTTGCATAAACGAACCCTCCGTCCGGGGAAATAAGGGAAACCTGAAGTCCATTAAAGTTTACATAGAATTCCCGAACTTCACTTGTACAGTTATTCCCGGATTGATCCTCGATATAAACGAAACAGTTGTGAGGGCCATCAGAGAGGTGACCTGCATAGGGAATTTCTTGGTACTGCCCTGGGGTAATTATCCCGGAACCGTATTCAGCAACAGGTTCTTCGTCGATGTACACCTGATAACGCAGGTTCTGGGTATCAGCCTGAGATGTGAAATTGAATATAAGAGGATTCATCATGTTGACAACGGCGAGGTCTGCCGGAGAAATAAGTGTCACGTTCGGACCTGTCGCTGAAACTAATACAGCATCTGTATTCTCTGTATCTCCAATTGCACCTGCTGTTCCTGCTAAAAGGAACATAATTAGCAGCGCACTAAATAGTATTAATTTTTGTTTCATATTCTGCACCTACTCCGCAAATGTTTAATCTAAATCCAAGTTTTACATTGGATATTATATAATATTGAAGAATATTTTAAAGTTCACGAATTGTAGCAGATCCAGTTAGTTAGAACACAATCCGATAAACAGTCTATAAATTCTAGAATTAATTATCAGTTAAAAATTAAATAAAACAAGACTGTCGGAACTTTACAGTATTTATACAGTTTCTATTTACAAAACTGCTTTTCACATCACCTCCGGGGCTTAATTAATCAGATCAATTTTATCCTCGATTAGTAGATGAGAAAGCCACCAAAGCTCCGAAACCCTTTCAGGCAGGAGTGGATAAGCCTTTAGTGGATAAGCCTTTACCTCTGAAGCAACAAGCCTGAACCCCACAAATTCTTGCGCAGCAGGGGAATTATGAACCAACCCCGTTTTTATGCCAGTGCTGACCAGTCAGCCGGC
>JBFHIK010000202.1:0-5286 GCA_041596555.1 Methanosarcina sp. | reverse complement strand
GATAAAACCTGAGTAATTAAAGATATTTTTTAAAACCTGAGTAATTAAAGATATTTTTTAAAACCTGAGTAATTAAAGATATTTTTTAAAACCTGAGTAATTAAAGATATTTTTTAAAACCTGTAAAATTCAAACGGATTTTTCTCTGATCCAGGTCCGAATAGCAGTAAGTAATTGGATTAAAGTCCGAAGTCCAGGGTATCAAAACGTTAATTTTCGAACGTTATTTCCTCGCTTATTTATTGGCTGTTTTGTCATAAACCTTCAGCAGGAAACCCCTTTTTCTTTAGCTCAGGGGTAGTTGACTTTATACCACTGATTCGCAGGAAGGGGGCTCACAGCTTTAGCGTGAGAAGTTGACTATCTTCTTTCTTCCTTCCTCAGAAACTTTGATCTTTTTCTGGAAAGAACAATTTCTCTCAAGGGCAGGTTCTGCTTTTATAAGGGTATATATTCCCGACCCATAGGTTGTTTTAAGTCTCATTTCCACCAGGTCCGCAATCTCCGCAACTTCCTGAATGTTCATAGAGTTATTTACAGTAATACAAGCATTGATTGCTATCCCGTTTCCTATTCTCCTTGTTTTAAGCTCGCCAGAACCCAGTACTCCTTCGGTTCTATTTATTATCTCTCTGATTTTCCGGTTGTTTTCTTCATCAAGGGAAGCTTCTATGAGTTCGTTTGCAGTACTGTAGAGGAGCTTTCCCGAGGTTCCTATAAGGTAAAGGCTTAAAATAACTGCAATAAAAGAATCAGCCATAGCTCCGTTTTTTCCGGGGAAAAACGTACATCCTATTCCCAGGGTAACAATACAGGAAATAAATAAACTTTTGATATGAGCGTTTCTGGTATAAGAGTCAATTTCTGATGAAATCCCCTCTGTTTGATTCCCGGTTCTTCTGTTAAAAAAAGGAACAATTTCTCTTAATACAAGGGTAAAAGCAGCTGCATAGAGTGCAAACATTTCAGGGGTTTCAGCCTCTCTTCCCTGTATAAATATAAGTAGTTCTCCTGAAGCTAGAGTAAATGATTGTACTCCGGCAAAAAGTAGCATACATGCTCCTGCTCCCGTAAAGAGGGTCACAACTTTTCCATGTCCATAATTATGGCTCCAGTCTTCGGGTTTGCTGGAGATAAAAAGGTCAAGAAGCTTTACGGATTCACCGATTAACTCTGAAAAGGAACGAACTGCATCCGCGATAAGTGCTGTGCTGTGTCCCAACAGTCCAGCAACCAATTTGAAGAGAGTTAGTGTAAGACCAAAAAAAAGCCCTGTATATGATATGTTCCGGGTTTTATTCAAATTTTTGTCCGCTTTCATCCGAAACTCACCGTTATTGATGCTTTTAATCCTCCTTCATAAGGCGGGCCCATTTGACCGGATCGAAAAGAGATTACTTTATTATTTAAGTTATTTTAAAAATTCAATAAGACCTCAAAAGCCTACATTTTCTCTTCTGTGGTACATAACGCAGAATTTTCAGCCACTAATATCAATAGATCCTGGAGAGGGTGTGTATCTTGAAAACACAGATTTATAATCTGTGTTTTCAAGGGTTGAAATTTTTTGGGCTTTCTGTCCTGTTTTTGCCCTGCTGTTTTTATGGAATTTCGTAGGTCTTTTAGGTTGGTGTAGGTTTCTCTCAAATTCCGTTTTTTAATTCCGTTTTTTAATTCCGTTTTTTAATTCCGTTTTTCTTTTTACTGAGGGTGTAATGTTGTCATTACTTTATCTTCAGAGTGGAGCAACTGTTTTTCCATGGATCTCATTCATTACCATGGCAAGAGCCGTATACAGAGCTCCAAGACCCATAATAAGTCCAACATATCCAGCCACTACAAGCAGCCCGGTACTTCCGGTTGCGTTTACAACGGCCAGCAACATAAACAATGTAAATAATGTAAAAAATACAAACTGAAGGGCTCTTACTCCGATCTTCATTGTAATGATTAACATAACAAAGGTGTACACACCCCAGATGGAGAGATATGCGGCCATAGCAATTCCAGAAGAGGCTTCAGCCCAGCCTATTGCAGGCATTACAAGCAGTCCTGCCAGTGAGAACCAGAAAAGGCCGAATGCTGAAAATGCAGTTCCTGCAAAAACATCTCCTTTCTTCCAGCACATGATTCCTGCAAAAACCTGGGCAAATCCTCCCAGGAATATTGCCATGGAGACAATCATTGACTCCACAGGGTATACTCCTATGTAGCTCAGACTCAACAGAACTGCAGCGAGGCCCAGGCCGGTAAAGCCAAGAGGGGCAGCATTTGCAGTTTTGTCGACTATTGTGGTAGAAGTTCCTACGTTTTCGCTCATGATTATTCCCCTGAAGCCGTTTTAAAAAAATAAAAAAAAGAAGTTTAGGGCTTAGAGCCCGTAGTTTTCAGGTCTGAAAACTGCAACTTCCTGTTTGTATTTTGTCAGGCTTTCACTCATGAACTTGTCAGCATCATCGGTAAGAGCCACAAGGTCTGCTTTAACCTTTGCAAGAGCATTGGTTTCGAACCTTGTAAGTCTGAGCTTGCCGGAGTTGATGCCTTCTTCTACAATGTTACAGCATTCAATTGCAGCTGCCTTGGCACGGAGGTAGTTGTTGTTTCCGTTCTTTGCAATTGCCTGTCCTACCTTGTAGGCGTTGTCATAGGCGAGGACATATCCCTGTGGGTCTCTGTATTTGTCAGAGAGCGCGAGGATGTCCCTGAGGTCCTTTGCCTTTCCGAGTTTCAGAGAGGTGTTCATCATTGCGCAGTCGTATGCGAGGGTCTCGGACCAGCACTGAACTGTGGTACCACCGAATTCACCGTGGTATTCAACAGACTCGTTGGACCAGAGGTCACAGCACTGCATTGTCAGGTTACCCATCAGGTCAGAGTGGGCACAGGTTGAGGTCTTACCTTCCTGAGCAATTGGTACACCAGAGATGGATTTTATGATGGTGTTTTCGTATCCACAGTCCTTTCCTGGGCCAGTTGCACCTGCTTCATATGCACAGAGGGATCTCGGAGCGGAAATTGCCCTTGCAACGATTGCAGTTGTGTGGGCAAGGTTCTTGTCGAGCAGACCGCCTGCGATGAACATTGCAGTGTTTGCCTGGGCACAGTCTGTGTCACCGGCTGCAACAGTGCCTGTCTTCTTTGCAATTGCTGCAATGTCAGACCAGATCATTTCCATGTCCATGCTGCCGAGCACACCGATACCGAAGAGGATACCTGCAGTGTCGTTCCTGAGGATGGAGTAGTCGAATACTTCCTTACCACCCATGCTCTCTACGGAAAGCAGGTCAGCGCCGTTCTTGGCACACTCTTCAAAGGCTTCGAGGAAAACTGAGTACTTGTCTCCTCTGAGCTGGAGGTAGTCACGGTCTTCACGGATGTCACCGATTGTGTGGCGGAGTGCGCACTTTATGCCGTATTCATCGTGGTATTCTTCCATGATGGTCTTCTGGGCATGTGCAACAGCGCCTCCCCATTCGGGGTTGTTGGACATCTGTTCGACGTGTTCGGTTTCGAGTACTATGGAAGGAGCACCGATCTGTACCATTCTTGCCATTGCGTCGGTGGTAATCCTTTCGTATTCTTTAATGAGTTTGTCTTTAGACTTGCCTGCCTGAGGTCTTGGGGCATAGTTCAGTTCAGGGGTTGTGAAGCCAGCACCGATCTCGAGGCCAAGCCCTGCCTTTACGGGGAACTTTGCGTTTCCGAAAAGCATGTCATCTGCTTTAGCGTAAGCCATTGAAGTATATTTCTTTACCATTTTGCTACCTCCTTAGTGCTTGTGGAATTCTGCTCTTAATTTCTCAATGTCGTTCCCGCTGGCAAGGATTGCATCAGCAATCTTCACTGCGTCTGAAGCTTCTTCACCATAAACTCCGAGGTCATACTGTGCAACGAAGTCCTGGTTTACAGCCCCACCACCACATGCAAAGGGCAGTTTTAATCCCTTTTCAAGGAGCTTGTCATTGATTTCCTTGAATGCATACATGGTGGTTGTCATGAGAGCAGTACCTGTAAGCATAATTGGTTTATCTTTTACAACAGCCTCAATGACTTCGTCAACAGGGACATCTCTGCCCAGGTCAGTTACGTCATAGCCGGCTGCTCTAAGGAGGGCAGCAACAATGTTCTTTCCGATGTCGTGCACGTCACCTTCTGCAACATGGCAGACAACAGTGCCCTTGGGTTCGGGTACATCGGTGGTCTGGGATTTGCAGAATTCAATACCATTCAGCATTGCGTCAGCAGACATCATAACATTGGGGAGGAAAATGATACCATCGTCGTAGAGCTTGGATACAACACCCATGCCTACCATCAGAGCATCATTGATAAGGTCGATTGGCTTTTTGCCTGCGGCGATTGCGGCTTTGAGTCCGTCAACCACGTCGTCTTCTTCTCCCTCATAGATTGATTTTGCAATCGGGTAGATGAGTTCATCCTTCGGGTAAAGCTCTTCTGCTGCTTCGTCAGGAGTCATTTCCTTTTCGAGGGCGACGTTGTAGCGTACTAATATGCCATCGATGTCTTCCAGTTTCAAATCCAACATATTTTAACCTCCATTTTAATGAAGAGATCTCGGATTGCTCAGATCCTTGATCCTGCAAGTTGCATCTCCCTGAACTTTCAGGTATTTCTTCCGAAATACTTTCTGAAACAATGTAAATGAATTCGAAAACCTCCAGGCCGAATTCGTTCCATTGTGGGGGTATGGATAACCTTTTGATATACTGGTTACACAAAAGTGCTGAATTAAAGTCCAATTTCCTGTTTTTCAGGCTCCTTAGAAATTTTACTGATATCCTGGAGTTCAGGATTTCCAATTCCTCTTTTCAGGTGCCAATAGACCTTTTCTTCCCAGTTAACTCATGAAAGGTGTACTCCCTTACTATTCGGGAATTCACTTGCAAATTAAAGTTGGATTTCCTCGCATATACCCTCACCTGTGCTAATTTTTGCGCAGCTATTATATTATAATTTCCACTCTATTTTTCTCCGCAAATGATTTTATAAAAAAGAATTGTTTTTTTGTTTCCATTGATTTTATCAATGGCATCAAAATTTATAGAGCACTTATCCTCTTTTCAGGGATATCTCTTATTGCGGATATTGAATATATACAGGTTTTTATTTAAGTTATGGAGGTTATCAAGTGAATTTGTTTTATCTGGAATATTTAATAAGGTAAAATAAGATCTCTCGGGATATTTTCTTAAAAGCACGCAAGTAAGTTATACATCCTCTATTATTTCTCTCTGTTTTCCCGGAATTTTATTTTCTCTAAATTAT
>JBFHIK010000201.1:0-5377 GCA_041596555.1 Methanosarcina sp. | reverse complement strand
TGGGGATGGAAATAAATGGATGAAAATATACAGATTTTGGAAAAGAAGGTTGAACGCTCTGTTTTCGCGGGGAACAGAGCAGCTGCTGCAAAAGAGCTGGGGAAAACCGGGGATTCTTACGCTGTCCACATTCTTCTAAGAGCACTTGAGGACTCCAGCCCGAAGGTAAAAATGGCAGCTTCAGAAGCTCTGGGGATAATTAATGACCCGAATGCTGTGCCGGGTCTGACAAATATGCTTGCCGATCCTGAAAGTTCTGTAAAAAAGACTGCAATAACTGCTCTCGGAAAAATAGGCACACCAGAGGCAGTTTCTGGAATTGTTAAAGGGTTCAGTGATTCGGACAAGTTCGTACAGAAAGAATCAGTAAAAGCTCTGATGACAATTGGGTCTTCAGAAGCTGTTTCAGGGCTTACGACAGTTTTTAGTTGTTCAGACAATTCTCTGAAAAAAATATCAATAATGGCCCTTGGAAAAATAAATACATATGAAGCAGCCTGCGGGCTTATAAAAGCGCTTGAAGATCCGGATAACAAGATAAGGCAGCAAGCTGTAGAAACCCTGGGAAAAAGAGGCAATTCAGATGTCCTTAAAAATCTGATGGAAATGCTGGATGATTCAAGACAGCCAGTAAAGGAAGCGGCATCAGAAACTCTCCGCAAAATAATAGGTGTGTCAGAATCAGTACCCGTTCTTGAACAGGCACTGAATTCTTCTGACCGAAATATAAGAAAAGCTTCAATAGACGCACTCTGGAAAGCAGGAACACCTGAAGCCGTTTCCGTCCTTTTGAGAGAGATTGATGATGAAGACTGGTATTTGAGAAGCCGGGCTGCGGACGCACTTGCAGAGATTGCATCCCCTGAAGCCGTTCTGGGACTTGTTAAAGCCCTTGATATCCCTGACAGTCCTATAAGGAAAATAATAATAAACGCACTTGGAAAAATCGGGACGGCTGAAGCAGCCCTGGGCCTTGTTAAAGCCCTTGATGACACTGAAAGTTCAGTCCGGGAAGCTGCAGCTCTGGGACTTGGAAAGACAGGCAAAAAAGAAGCTATTCCAGGGCTTTTGAAAGCTCTCCGTGATCCAAAAATTACTGTGCAGGAGGCGTCGGCTGCATCACTTGGAGACATTCAAGCAAAAGAAGCTGTTCCTGAACTGCTAAAAGTCCTTGAAGACCCTGATGCTTTGATACATAAAGCTGTAATCTCTGCCCTTGAAAAAATAGGCACTCCTGAAGCCGTTTCAGGCCTTGCAAGAGCCCTTGAGAATCCTGATGCTTCCGTAAGAAAAGCTGCATCAAAGGCTCTCAAAAAAGTAGAAAAATCCGGCATTGCGCTTGAGAAGGTAAAAACCCTCGGAACTTCAAGCTTCGAGGTTTCAGAATAAGACACCTGAACAGTTATTCTGTTCCGGAGTTACGTCGAGTTTGTGAAGGGGGTTAGTTTACCCCCGATCGGTCCTTTTTGCCTATTTTTGCTCCTGAAGCTTTAAAATAATCTCAACTTCAGGCCGCTTTCCGAATTAGCTGAAAAGGATCAGCTGAAAAGGATCAGCTGAAAAGGATCAACTGAAAAGGATCAGCTGAAAAGGATTAACTGAAAAGGATCAGCTGAAAAGGATCAGCTGAAAAGAGACTTAAGGCTGTTAATAAGCTTTGCAAAGAAACCGGATTCCGAGGATGGGGCGCTATCGCTGCCTTCTTCCATGCCTGCTTTTTCCTGCTCATTAGATGCCCTGTCAGGCGTTCCCTGTTTATCCATACTTGCATTTTCACTCATTGCATTAGCCGCCTCTGGCACCTCAGGACGCCCTTCGGACATGTTACCAGAGCCCCTTTCGGACATGTTACCAGAGCCCTTTGGAGAAGAACCCTGGGGAGAGACCTTACTTCCGTTCTGGGCATTTTCAGGGTCATGACCCATTTCAAATTCGAAAATGCTCTTTAATTCTTCAGGAACCGCTTCAAGCAGAGTATCAAGCTCCTCTCTGACCGTCTGGAGGTCAGATGTCGTTTCGGCATTGGAAATTTCTTCCTCGATCGATGTAAGCTCACTTATCAGCTCTTCGGCCGATGCAAGGGTATCGGCATCAAGGTCTTCTGTGGAGTTCTCAAGAGCTTCTATCATTGTATCGACTGATTCAGTCATTCGGCTCTGCATAGTATCAAAATCTTCTTCCGGGAATGAAGGCTGTGTAATTTCCTCCGCAGCAAGTGCGCAACTGGGAACTATGCTGAACATTATCAGTAAAACCGAAAAAATGGAAATGTTTTTCAGGTTAAAGATTTTTATCAAATCAAAACTTTTCATTAATATAACCTCTTATGAATCTTTCATTCGGATAATACCTAAAATATAAAATTTTGGAATATGTAATTTTGGAATATGTAATTTTGGAATATGTAATTTTGGAATATGTAATTTTGGAATATGTAATTTTGGAATATGTAATTCTGGAATATGTTATCTGAAAAAACTAAGATAAAAAATCAATCCAGTTATCCAGAAGGCAATCGATACCAGAAAAAGAACGGGAGAGGAGTATCAGGTTCTATTTATCCATTCCCTTTATATTGTTTTCTGGTATCATATCTGGTGTAGTTTTGAGGGGCTTCCTGAAGGAAGCCTTTTCGATTTTTTTTTCAGGACTGAATGCCTCTGGCATGGATTTTAGTGGACTGATCTTCTTTCATAAATTTTCAGTTTTGGTTTTCTCACACTGGATCTTTAAAGGAGAGATTTTCTTTGATTATCTCTGAGGATCAGGCTTCAGTGCTGTTATCAGTGCTGTTATCCTGCATGCTGCCGAGGCGTCCTGGCATGTTTCCGCGACCGCCTTTCTGCATTTGACCTTTTCCATCCTTCATTTCAGAGGACATAATTTCTGTGAGCTCATCAAGGGATTCAGCACCCTCGACGTCTGCAATCAGGGCATTGATTTCCGTGATCCTTTCCTCTAACCGTTCATCATTTGTGTTTCCATCCTCTGTAACCCTGGCGTTAAGGGACTCAATTTCCTTTTCCAGGGAATCAACGGCCTGTGTCTGCAGGTGAGCAAATATAATTTCGTTCAGTTCTGCAGCAGTTGAAGCTCCACTCACTTCAGCAGATATGTTCTGAAGCTCAGTAATTTTCTCATCAAGCTCTTCAGCCCTATCTTCATCTCCTGCTTCTGTGAGCCTGGTCTGTACTTCTTCGAGTTTTTCGGTCATGTTTTCCAGGGAATCAAGCATTTCAGTCTGGGCATCAGCAAAGTTATCCTCAGTTACGTTCCCGGCTTCAAAGAGGCCCGGGCCGCACATTTCACCGGAGAAGCCATTATTTTCTCCAGGACCAGCCCTTTCAGCATTTGCCTGCCTTTCTGCGCTCAAAACTGCCTGTAGTTCCTCTGCAGTTGCAGTCTCACTGACGTTGCTGTACATGCTTTGAAGTTTAGAAATCTTTTCAGTAATTGAATTTAGCATTTCAGCCTGAACATCGGCGAAATTTTCTTCGGTTATATTCTCAGCAAGACCGACACCCATACCACGCATTTCATCGGGCCCTGCACCCCCAGGCATCATCTTTCCAAATCCGTGATCATTTGTTGAACTTTTATGATTTGTATTGGCCCCGTTTTCTAAAGCAAAAGCACTATAAGGGATAATGCTTAAGACCATTAGCACCACCGCAAAACTGGCAACTGATTTTACTACTTTTTTCATAGTATACCTCCGTCAATTACTCATTTAATTTACGTTGTTATGTTTACGTTGTTCTGTTTAATTCAAGCCAGTCGGCTTTTCGCCGGTTGACATTCCATAATTGAGCTGGCTTAAATATAAGCATACTTACAGAAATAAAGAAAAATAATGGATTAAATTTAGAAAAGAAGCTTTTATGTGCCTCAATTAGTAAAATTAAGCTTAAATAAATAGCATGAAACTTATTAAAATCCTAAAATGCCATATATTCAAACTGGAGAAATGTATGTAATAATTAGCTACCTGAACTGTTAGAGATAACCTGTCTGATCAGAGTATAGTGATTTTTGGATACAGTATTACAGGCGATCTACAGGCGCTCTGCCCACTGAGTCAGGCATGAAATCTGCCAAAAGCTGCTGAAATATAGAACTTTACAAGCTACCCGCTTTTTTTCCAAAGATTATGCCTCTTTTTCCAAAGATCTCTTACACCTCTTTTTCCAAAGATCTTCACCTGCCTTGGATTTGTGTAATGAAAAAGAACATAAAAAAGGCACCATTTAATGATACTTAGATTCATTTGCCAGATAGAGAAATTAAGAGGTAAGACCGAAAAAAAGAAAAAAAGAAAGAAAAACAGGGGAGAAATCAGAAGAAATAATGAGTTTTTAAGTGGCAAAAAAGAAGAGTTCATCAGATTAGCAGGCTCAGGTATAGATTTTTGTTCATTACCTGTTTACCACTTGACCATAGACTTCCACCCCAATATCGTGTTCTCAGTTCAGGATGAAGCTTGAACAGTCCGTAAGAACTGCCTCCTTTCAAGTATTGAACCACCTCTGATAGAGAGATGCTTGGGTGGAATTCCAGGAACAGGTGAACATGATTATCTACAACTTCCAGAGCATGGATTTTGTAGCTTCTTTCTGTGCAAATATTGTGGAATATAGACTCGCAATCTTTTTTAACTCGTTTATTGTAGAATATCTTGTATCGATACTTAGACACCAACACGATGTGGTAGGTAATCTGACCATAGCCATGGCTAAAACTGCGCAATTCCAACGCTTATCACATCCTGGCCGTAGGTAGCTGGAACCACCTGTGGCTATGGTGTCAAAAAACCTGAAAAACCTCATTTTACAAAAAAACGATGATTGATACAGTTTAAGCGAATACAAAACAGCCAGTGAGGGTTCACTTCATCCCCGACCTAAAGGGCAGGGTATTCGTGACCCTCTGCGCTCCCATATTAATAAAGTACAATATTGCTCAAAAGCTTTCAGGAAATTTTACATCTCAAAATGCGATATTTAAGAACTATAAAGCATTAAATGTAAAAATAAGCCCTCTTAAAGGGTAATTATTAAACCCAATAATTTAATAGAACCGGAAAAGTAAGTATACTTTTATCTTTAAATTCAAATACAGAACCTGTTCAGGAATATGCCGAATGACACACAATCCAACCCACTACAATAAGAAAGATCCTCACAGAATAAACCCTCAAATACGCTTCCACACTGTGCCATTTCGTACTGTGCAATTATGAAAGGTTCGGCTGAAGCAAATAATCGAGACCATATGTGCAAGACCTATACCTGCTAAATAACGGCTTCGGCTATTCCTGACAGCTCATAAGCGCTTTAAAGAAGCTATTATAGAAGTTATATTATAGAAGTTATATTAT
>JBFHIK010000200.1:0-5427 GCA_041596555.1 Methanosarcina sp. | reverse complement strand
TTTCTATGCCCCCGCCCATCATTTCATTAAATTCCGTACAACCGGTACTCAGCTTTCCTACAAGTTTCCTTCTTTCAAGCACAATATCTCCGGTTTCAAATCCCCCAATATCAGCAGCCTGCCTTGCCGCATTTATGATTTTTGCGGCAGTTGATTCTCCGATCTCAGCTGTATTTGCAAGTTCAGCAGGTGAGGCTACAGCCACTGCTTCAATTGTGTTAAATCCGGCTTCTTTGAGTTTTTCTGCAGTTGCAGGGCCAACTCCTGGCAGGTCTTCAAGTGCTATTTCGCTCATTACATATTCTCCTAGATGCACATGTTTGTATAAGGTGCATGACAGTTGCTTCCCTATGGTTTGCAGGTATATATAGCTGAAGGAAGCGGGGTGAAAGTATTCAGAAGGGCCTGTAAAACGCAGTTATAATGCTGCAAAACCTGGCAAAACGGAGGAAAATAAGAGGTATTATTCTGACAGTTACACTTACAAAAGAAAGGGGAAAAATAAAGAAATCTTCCAGAAAACTGAAAAAAACCCGGAAAAAGCCGAAAAAAACCAAAACGTCTTTTTACTTTAGTAGATTATCACCCATCATGCCAAAGGTCGCCTTAGGCGGTACGTTTCAGTATCTTCATGACGGACACGCCAGATTAATTGAAAAAGCGTTTGAGATAGCAGGGAACGGAAAAGTCCACATAGGGCTGACTTCGGACGAAATGTTGCAAAAAAGCCACAACGTCGAGAGTTATGAAAAAAGGAGTGTCCGACTGCTTGAGTACATAAATAAGATGGAGATTCCGAAAGAAAAATATGAGGTTACAAGGCTAAACGACCCCTACGGCCCGACTCTGGAAGAGGACTTCGACTACATAGTGGTCTCCCCTGAGACCTATCCGGTTGCCCTGAAAATTAACTGCATCAGAGAGAAAAATGGGAAGAAACCCCTTGAAATTTTGTACGTTGAATATGTGATGGCTGAAGACGGAACCCCAATTTCATCCACAAGGATTGCAAAAGGGGAAATTGACAGGCACGGCAGATTAAAAACAGAGGCTTAAAGTCCGAAATTGATGTATTTTTCAGGCATATTCCCCTCAATAGATATAAATCAGGACAGAATCATAAAGTGATAACATGTCCAGAGAATTCACACAAAAAGACATTGAGATTTTTAACAAGCTTGCCCCCGAAGCAGGAGGAAATCAGATTTCAAGGGAAGCAGGGCACCACTTTCCTTTCATCCTGCGCCCTATATCACACAAGTTTGCCGAATCTCCGGAAGACTTCAGGGAAAGGCTCGAAAGGCTGAACTCAGAAGAACTTGACTACCTTGTGGGACTTGCCCTTGAAGGAAAGGAAGATGTCCAGTCCCTGGACGAAGACCTTGAGGAACTGGTAGCGGTAATCGAGGAAAAGGTATCTCCGGAAAGGGCAAAGCAGTTAAAGGACTTTGTAGGAATTTTTTAAACATGAAAATATTCTAAAGGGATATTCGGAAAAGAAGGATTCGGAAAAAAAGGATTCAAAAAAGAAGGATTCGGAAAAAAAGGATTCAGAAAAGAAGGATTCGGAAAAGAAGGATTCGGAAAAAAAGGATTCAGAAAAGAAGGATTCGGAAAAGAAGGATCCAAAAAAGAAGGATCCAAAAAAAAAATCATTCTAAAAGAGAAGTTTTGAAAAACATGTCAGCCGAAAAACTTTTTTTTGGGACTGCCGGAGTTCCCAGAAGTGCAAAAGCCAGCAATAGCCCTGCAGGAATTGAGCGGATCAGCGAACTTGGGCTCGACTGTATGGAACTCGAGTTCGTGCAGGGGGTACGCATGAGTGAAAAAGGGGCAGGAAAGGTTCTGGAAACGGCCGGAAGAGAAAACGTAGCCATGAGCGTACATGCCCCTTATTATATCAACCTGAACTCCCCGGAAAAAGAGAAATTAAAAGCCAGTATGGAAAGGATTTACCAGGCTGCAAGGATAGGCAGCCTCTGCGGAGCAGAGTCCATCGTATTGCACGCAGCCTTTTACCAGAAGAGCAGCAAGCAAGCCGTCTATGAGAATGTCTCTAAAGCCCTCCTGGAGCTTACGAAGCAGCTCAGGGGGGAAGGGATACCTGCAGTCCTTCGTCCTGAGACCATGGGCAAGCGTTCCCAATTTGGAACCCTTGAAGAAGTGCTTGCCTTAAGCGAAGAAATAGAAGGGGTTATGCCCTGCCTGGACTTTTCCCACATGCACGCAAGAGAAGGGAAAGAAAACTCCTATCCCGAATTTACGGCAATCCTCTCAAAAGTAGAAGATGCCCTTGGAAAAGAAGGGCTTGCAAACATGCACATGCATGTTTCGGGAATAGAATATGACAAAAACGGGGAAAAGAGACATCTGGCCCTTAGAGAATCAGACTTTAATTATCCAGAACTTTTAAAAGCCCTTAAAGAATTCAAAATTAGGGGGCGAGTCATTTGCGAAAGCCCTATCCTGGAAGAAGATGCGCTTCTGTTAAAGAAAACTTATAGCGAAATATAAGGAAAGGGAAGAAGAGAGGAAGAAGAAGAAGAAGAAGAAGAGAGGAAGAAAAAGAAGAAGAAGAAAAAAATCAGACCTTAAAAGCCTCAGGGTCACTATCCATTTCTTCAGTCCACTTACATCCGCCTTCCCTGTTAACAACGCCCACAGTAAACTCTATCCCGCTTTTTTCTACATACTCTCTGGTTCTTTTCAGGGCATGATCCATCATTCCGCCTGCTGTGAGGATAAGGCAGCGTTTTCCACAGAGTGCCATCAGAATCGACTTGTCTATAACGCCGGAGGTAACGTCCAGGTGAATTCCGTCCTGTTCGGCAAGAGTTTTGCTTTTCTTGCCCATTGCCCCCACGAAGACAATTTCTCCATATTTCAGGATCTGTCTGACTTCTGGCAGGGAATAGCTGTCAGTATCGTAAAGCAGGACCCCGCCAGCTTTGATTCCTTTGCGCTTCAGCTCAACAATAGCCCTGCCGTCAGGGTGGATGTGCAAAACCGTGGCATTAATAGCTTCATAAGGAGACTGGGTCGCATATTCCCCATACATAACTCCAAGATTCAGGTTGTCACCTTCCCGGACTCCGGGAGGGACATCAACCCACATAAGGTCAAGAGGCTTTAAAGTGTTAACAAGATCAGGTATGGTTTTAGGGGAATTTTTGCCGTATGCAAGCCCTCTTCTCTCAATTTCATGATATATTTCAAGGGTATTGGGCTGGCGCAGCCCTGTTTTTTTAAGAAGCTCCTGCTCTTTGAAGACCTCGACAGGCGTTCCCTCCCCTATAAGTTTGCTGTTTGACACAAGGTACACATAGTCAGACCAGCGGTAAGCCAGGTCTACATCATGAGTGGAAATGATGATCGTACTCCCGAATTGGTTAAATTCGTTGAGCAGATCCATTATTTCATCCGCACCCACCGGATCAAGGTTTGAGAGGGGCTCGTCCAGAATGATTACCTCGGGTTCCATCGCCATCACCCCTGCAATTGCAACCCTCTTTTTCTGCCCTCCGCTGAGATGATGGGGGGGCTTGTCCTTCAAGGTGGAAAGTCCTACCTGCTCAAGGGCTTGCTGTACGCAGGCACTGACTCTTTCTTTTGAATATCCCAGGTTTGCCGGCCCGAAAGCTACGTCCTGGTACACCGTGGGGGCAAAGATCTGGTCATCGGCATTCTGAAAAACTATTCCTATGGATTTTCGGATTTCCCGGAGGGACTTTGAATCGTACTTAAAAGGGGCTCCATGGAAGAGGATCTCCCCTTCATCTGGCTTTAAGGTCCCGTTCAGGAGCAGGAAAAGCGTGGACTTTCCGGAGCCGTTTTGCCCTATAAAGGCAATCTTTTTTCCTTTTTTGATCTCGATGTTTATACCCTGGACAGCTGCAGTCCCGTCAGGGTAGGTGTATTTAAGGCCCCTGGTCTCAAGAATGATCATGATCTTTTACCTCAAATAATGGATATGTTTTTTGTAAAATAAAAAAGTGCAAGAGCTGAAAGGAAGTAGGCAGAGGTCAATAGCAGTTCTATTGCCCTTACAGGCCTGTGCACTTCAAATAAAGTCATTTTTCCGTCATAGCATCTGGAATTCATGGCAAGAAATAGCTTATCTCCCTGCTCCCAGGAACGGATGAAGAGAGTACTTGTAAGCATCCCCAGAGAATTAATAGAACGTCTGAAATTCGAGTACCCAAGTCTTACAGTCTGGGCATACCTTATGCAAAGTGCCATGTCCAGGAAAACAAAGATGTACCGGTAAATAAGCATGGAAAGCTCGATGAGGGATTCCGGAAGCCTGGTAGCCTTGAGCACGGCAAAGAGTTCTATCATAGGAGTTGTCAGTGCCAGGAAGTAAAGGCAGCACATCCCGCTTATGGACCTGGAAAGCACCAGCAGGGCAAGTTCAAGCCCATCTGCCCTTACTGAGAGTGGATAACCTGCAAGTTCGAAGGATAGAAGCTCCTGCCCCGATCCTGAGAAAAAAGCAATTATAACCACACCTGTGAGTGCAAAGCCCACAGGGGCGAGCAGGAGTTTCAGGTATAATTTAAGGGGAGCCCTGCCAAGAGCAACTGTTGTAAAGCTCATGCAAAGGGCTATGAAAAGAGGAGTTATAGGGGACGTGGATGAGACTCCGACAAGCAGCCCGAAAAGAACTATTGCCAGCTTCAACCAGTTGTTACGGTGCCTGAGAGGGCTCATGAGGGCATAATCATCAAGGATATTTGTCATGTGGGGAACCTGCAGATAGGTAGATGAAAGCAAAAATCAAAGGTTAAAAATAAAAGGCAAAAGATAAAAACTTTCCTCCCGGGTGGGAAGGATAGTAAAAGGGCAGAAGAAGAAATTATAGAGATTGCCTGTCACTATCAGGCTTACTCTTGTCTTTGTATCCAAGGTCGTTTTCATAGCGGCTTTTGGCCCTGTAATAGCCAAGGAAGTAGCCAATAATCCCTGCACCTATAGCTGCTTGAAGGCCAAAGAGAAGGCTTTCAATCTCCCCGCTTGGTGGTTCCCAGAAAGGTTCTGCAATTGGCTCGTAAGTTCCACCGGTGATCTCGTTTATTACAGTTTCTGCCTCTCCGTCAGCTCCTCCGTATTCGGCATCCGTTGTAGATGACATATAAACGAACTGCACTGTAAAGACCAGAAGAATTGCAAGTACAATAATTTCCAGTTTTCTGCTCATGCGGAAATTCCTCTCAGTTTTTTCACGATCGAAGCTTCAATGACTTTCATTTCAATCAGGATATCGCTCTTGACGTTTACCACATACTTGAAGAGCAGGGCACTGACAGCTCCTTCCATGATTGCAAGAGGCACCTGAGTAACTGCAAAGACAACGGCAAATTTGCTGAATGAACTCATAACACCTGCAAAGGTGAGTACTCCTCCTGCAGGATATGCAAGAGCAAGTTC
>JBFHIK010000199.1:0-5430 GCA_041596555.1 Methanosarcina sp. | reverse complement strand
ATTTCCAGCATAAACTATCAAAAACAATGGTTGAGAATACCAGAGCTAATACTATAATTGTTGGGGATTTAGATGTAAAACAAATGGCTCAACCTAAAGTTAAAGATGGTAATAAACAAAAAAAGACCAAACAAAAGAAAGGTCTAAATCGTTCTACTCAGGGTTTAGGTAATTTAGGTAGATTTGTTCAATTCTTGACCTATAAAGCAGAAATTATAGGTAAACGTATAATAAGAATTGATGAAAAAAACACTACAAAGAGGTGCTGTTATTGTGGAAAAAAACATGATATGCCCTCTTGGAAACGTGTTATGTTATGTTATGTGATTGTGGTAACAACATAGATAGAGATAGAAATTCTGCTATCAATATCATGATGCGTTACCTATTGCAAAATGCCTTGTGGACAGGCTATCAACAATTTGTTGGTAATCTTCGACAATACAGGCTTCCCGATGGAATTGAGGTTCATACCGAAGCCAAATGACGGAAGTACTCGAAGGAAGCCCTTTCCTCACCATCAGGCAGGAAGGGGTAGTTCACAGAGTGTATAGAGTCTAAAAGTTTAAAGAGTTTTAAAAAGTAAAAGAATGTAAGTAATGGTTTCAAAGTCAACTTCTCCTCGTTAAAGCATCGGAGCTTGCCGTTTCCTCGGAATTAGCAATTTAATTTGGGAGTTTCAAACGCTAGTCTGATTCTCCGCGGTCTGTTGACAAGACCTGTACTGATTATCTGTTGCAAAACAGAATCACCAGCTACTTTTCGGAGTATATTAATTGCTCCGTTAATATCTGCATTAAGTAATTGACCAGTAATACTTTTATAGAGTCCTCTCTTAATTCTTCTGGAACCCCCATATGAAGGTTTCTCGATGGGATCAAGAGCAAGAGCATCTACTTTACTGGTATAGGCTTCATTAACAAGATGATATTTTATACCATAGAAGTTACATTTACTTTCTAATTTACCTTTGAACTTACCAAAAGGAATCTGAACAAAATTTTGGTTATTGCGTTTACCATGATTAATATTTTGTTTAATCCCAGTTAATTCTCCAATTAGAATATTACCTATATTATTTTCAAGGCAATGCTTAACCAGATAATTAACTGTTCTGTTCATGAATTCCGATATTTTATTAGCTCTTTTAGAGAGTAAATAGATTTGTCTATTAGTTATACCATCAATTTTCTGTTTATCTTTGATACTCTGTAATCTAGCATTTTCTTTGTTATATTGTTGGTTGAGAGATTTGACATACTTACCATCAATTATCGTGGCAGTCCCAACAGTATCGACAAATGTTGCAAAATTAGAAACACCTAAGTCTATGCTAAGATATTCAGAGTAATCAAGATTAGAAGGTTGATTTTTTTCTTTATAGCAATATTTGATCTTAAAATATTTTCCATCATACATCGGTAGTACATGTACTTCCTGAATATACGACAGTTTATTTTTCAAGATTTTTGGGATTGGAAACATTAACAGTTTCTTAGAATATTGTTTTGAAAACTCATTAGATATTCCCAATCTAACTTTTCCATTTTTGAAGGAAAATGCATTTTTTGGATATACTATAGGGAAATATCCTTCTTTGTCAAGATAGTGAGGAATATTAGGTTTATCTTCTAATTGTCCATTTTTATATAGTTTAAGAAGTCCAAACCAGCTTCTCATTCCTCTTTCTACAAATTTAAGAGACTGTTGAGCCGTAGCTGCTTGCATTAATTTGTAGTTTTCATCTTCTTTACAAAGATGGTAATTCTCAGGATATTTCAAAAACTTACTATTTTGGAAAAAATATTGTCTTGTATTATACAATCCCAGATTATACAAATTTTTAGAGGCGTAGCTAAGTGTTTTCAGTGCCTCATATTGTGTTTTGTTTAATCTTAGAACGTTAGTAATACAAAGCATTATGTATACATATGTTTTATTCGTACATAAACTCATAAGAAATTAACATAACTGCGAGGTTCGGCTTCATCTCCAAGCTAAAGCATAGGAGTTTTCGCGACCTCCGCGCTCCCCGACTTTATAAGAAATTGAGAAGAAAAAAGAGAGTAAACCTCTCAAACCTTCTCAGCCCGGAAGACAAGGGACCCTTTTTTCATACAGTTTTCTGAATAATTTGCCGGAATATTAATTACGACTTCAACATCTTTACCAGTACTATTTTCAATTACTTCTGAGAAATCAGGCCAGAAATGAGAGGAAAGATAGACCCCTTCGGAAAAAACTGAATCCGAAGAGTCTCTGATCTCAGCCGTAACCTTCACATCACTTTTTCCTGTGTTTCTTATGTTCAAAACCTGCGGGTTGCTTGCCTGTCCGGGAAGCAGGGTCCCAAAATCCAGGCTGCTCCGGTTAAGCTCTATGGAAACATCAGATGTCTTATTTGCTTCAGATGTATTTGCTTCAGATGTCCCGACTATTACTGCCAGCTCCACCCCGGGTACATAAGGAGGTACTGCAAGCGGGAGATCGTCGAAATCACTTCCATTGACGTTGTAAGGCAGATCGCAGATCCCGTCAGAGTCCGAATCTTCAGTGGTCTGTGAAAACCCGGTTCCGTTAAGGTCAGCCCAGAAATTGCCGCCCAGGTATGGACCCTCCACGATATTAACTCCCGGAGTTTTTGTAGTGTTCCAGCTATTTCCTTCACTTTTTTCAGCCTTCACATTTACAGTGTTGTTAAAGTAGTTGTTATAGATACGGTTGTCAGCATCGGAATCCAGCAAATAAATTCCTGACTCGTTACTGGAATATACCGTATTGTTGAACAGTTCGTTGCTGTGGCAGTCCTCCCTCAGAAAGATGCCTGTGCTGCTGTTTGAAATTGTGTTATTATACACTCTGGAGTCAAAGACGAAAATCAGGTAGATCCCTTTCTCGCAGTCCGTAATCCGGTTGTCACGAAGGACAGTCCTTGCCTGGGTGTCATACATATCAATTCCGGTACGGCAATTTATTATATCATTCTTTGAAACGAGATTGCCCCCTCCACAGCAAGCAATGCCTATCCCTCCACCGTTTGAGAGCCTGTTCTGGAACATTATATTATCCCGGCAGTGCGCACCAATAATTATGTAACCCTCATCAATGGAATTGTTGCTCAACATGTTCCGGCTGCAGCTTTCATCAATCCAGATGCCGTTTCGGGAAAATGTATTCTTTGAGACTGTATTGCTCATGGAGCCCTGCAGATAAACTCCATACCGGTTATCAAAAATATTGTTTCCTTCTATCGTACAATTTTTAACCTGATCAAGACAAATCCCTGCCGGAGGACAGCTAAATTCATTCCATCTGGAGACAAAGATGTCTCCTGATCCGAGCCCGTAAGTCTGTCCTGTTACCGCCCCCGAAGTCCCATTCAACTTGCCTGAGCTTCTAGAGCTAAAGGAATTTGTAAAACCGGTAGCTTCGTAGGTACTGAAAATCTCTCCTGACCCGGTTATGTTAAAACCACTGATGGTCACGTTATCTGCTTTAACCTGAAACACGCTGGAATTCTCATCCCCTGACCTGATAAGTACGCCGGCAGGGTTCTCAGGTTCCGAAGTGACCGTTATCCCTGAAACATTGACAATGATATTTTCCTCATAGTCCCCGGCTTTCACAATCACAAAATCCCCGGTTGTAGAGTTATTGACAGCTGCCTGAATCGAAGCTCCGGGCTCCACATAAATAACCTCTGCACTCCCAACACCTGCAGAAACCAGAAGCAAAGCAATAACCAGCGTTGCACTCATTAGCCTGGTAAAACAATCTCCGATAAGTATGATCTTCAGAAATAACCCCCCAGATACTTTACACAGCCCTGCCAGCTCAGGATAGGATATATTTAGAACCAACAATTCCTGTGCATAATGACTATTGTTTATTAATATAGGTTATATAATTCATTACTATATATATCAACTGTTACTTTGTTTTTACACGAAAAAACAGGCGACCAATCGTGATATTTTCCCACGGAGAAGAAAAATAATTGCTCAGCGCAGGAAACATACATGATCAAGACTTACTTATAAATACTGAACATAAAAGTATATTAGGAATACTTTTGCTAATAACAATTAAAAGCCAGAACCTGGGAGGCCACATGACAGTCAAAACCACTCCAGTACCAACGGACGAAAAAACGAAAGATGCGGCATATTTCACAAAAATTCTACGGCAATACCTTCCGGAGCTTTCAAAAGAATATAGCATCAGCTATCTGGGATTCTTCGGATCTTACGTCCGCGGGGAACAGAAAGAAGATAGCGACCTCGATGTTCTGGTAGAATTTTCAAAAACACCTGACCTCTTTGAATTCATAGGGCTCAAACAGGATCTTTCGGATATGCTGGAAGTGAAGGTAGATCTTGTTATGAAAAATGCACTGAAGCCCAGGATTGGAGAAATAATTCTTGAAGAGGTTGTGCAGGTATGACAGAACGCACTATTAGAGATTACCTGCAGGATATCCTTGACATTTTCAAATGGAGTTACTACTTTTAAGTGAGGAACGTTTCAATAGCCTATCACTTCAAGCCCAGGTACTTTTTTGAAATGCTCATCTCTCGTAACTATCTGCCCTTCCTGAAGCAGCGTAATTGCTGCTATCAGTTCATCAAAAGCCCCAATCGGCTTGCCTTCCGAAAGCAACCTTGCCGAAAGGGAAGCAAAGACTTCATAGACTGATTCTTCAAGCTCCAGAACCTGAAAACATTCCAGAAGCTTCCTGATTTCTTCCAGATTTTGATGTGTTTTTCTGGACAGATAAGCTCCCCTGTACAGTTCAAGGACATTAATTTCGGTCGTGCTGAAAGAACCTCCTTCGGCTTCCATTTCAGCCAGTTTTTGATGGGCTTCCGGCTTTCCCCTTAACAGGTCCACAATAAAAGAAGTATCAAGCGCCGGCATCAAAATCAACTTCCCTCATCTTTGCAGTTCTCATGTCCCTTGAGGCTTTTTCGATTGCATCAGCGAGTTCGGGATTGGGACCTATTTCTGCGAGCACTTCCGAGAGCTTTCTTTTTTTGGGGTAATATTTGATGATCACGTCGGAGAAGCTGTCTTTTTCGGAGGTTTTGAGGGTTTTGAGCTTCTCATAGGCTTCATTGCTTATGCTGATCGTTCTGGTTGGCATGATAATATCTGTGTATGTATGTGTATTTAAGATTTTCAATAGGAAATGTGTGACCTGAAAAGAAGCTGAACAAAAAAAGAAGGAGCGGGTAACTCAAACCCGCATTTTATTTCAAAAATACTGAGAATCAAAAAGATGCGTTTAAACTAACGCTTATTTTTTCGTGTTACCCTTTTTGCTGCTCTTTTCAATCACCTTTATTAAATCGCTCCCTTCAAAACTTGCTAGATCTGAAGAAATTCCATTATTATACTCCACTTTGCCCGCGAAGGTGACTTTTACCTGAT
>JBFHIK010000198.1:0-5472 GCA_041596555.1 Methanosarcina sp. | reverse complement strand
ATTCAAATTGTTCTCATACGGAGTACAGCTTTATAAAAGAAACCTTCTGAAATACCAGTTCAAATTTCCCAAACACCCCAAAACCCCAACACTTCTTTATTCATTCAAAATCCCAACACTTCTTTATTCATTCAAAATCCCAACACTTCTTTATTCATTCAAAATCAACCCTATCAGTTCTGCTCATATATCAGTTCTGCTCATATAACACTTCAAATACTTCAGGTCATTTTTCGCAGCAGTTAGGATTTTTTATAGCGTTAAAGATGGTTTAAGTTTCAAATATGTCTGGGCCGCCAGGCCCGCTGAAAATCAGGACACTTTGCCTTTTATAAAACCGAAACGGGGTAAAGTAAAAAAATGAAGCATGCACAAACCAGCTATCTGAAAAAATAAAAATTTAAAAAAGGGAAAGGGAAATAAAAAAACTTTTCTGGATTGGGGATTCCAGAAAAGAAATAGTGGACTATTAGCGCCCCAGATACATTTAAAAATCGAAAAGTGTTTTCTGGTTTTTAGGTTCGGTTTTTTTCAAAACTTCTCCTGTGCTATCCTGCATGCCTGCGGAGGTTGAATCTTCATCAGATATCCTTTGTTTTGACGGGTCACTGTTAGCTGGAGCCTTCTTTTTTGAAGATATAGGGGAGATTTTCTTCTCTACAGATCCAGAAACAGGTTTCTTTTCTGGCAGGGGAGCAGAAAAAGAAAAGAAATTATTTTCTGCAGGTTCCGGACCATCAGGCAGTATCTTCCCTGAAATCTCTTTTTTTTCGTGAATCTCCGAAGGTGTGTCAAATCCCATAAGAAGGGTTTTCTGCCCGGCTTCCGAAGGCTGAGAATCAAAAGCTTCAGATTTGCCGGCCTGAACCCCCTTTTGAGTCCCCTTTTCGTCCTCCGTAATTATAACAGGACAGCTGAGGGTTCTCTGCTTATCATCTACTGCAGGGGCAGAAGCCTTAAAAAAGTCAGGCTCTTCAGTTTTATCCTTATTTTTCTCAATAAGCTTCTGTGCCTCATCGTAAATTTTCTTCAGCTTTTTGCCAGGCTTTGCGCTTCCTGAGAGGTACATCAGCTCTTCAAGCTCAAGCTCGAGGTTTGCAGTAACTTCAACTGCAGATTCCTCATCCTTCAGCATTCGCGAATAAAACCCTAGAAGGTTATTCCTCGAATAATGCATTGACTCAAAACTGTGCTCCCCGATTTTTGAAGCGATATTGTCTCGCATGTCCCGCTTCGAACGCGTCTGCCCGAGCCTTCTCCAGAGTGAAGGCTGCTGGTATTTGATAAAGCCGGGATACGATCTTGTCTTTGAAAGGGCAGCCCCGCAGACCATAAGCATGCTGGCATACCTCCACATCCTGTAATTCTGGCGCTTTTTTACACGCCCAAGATAAAGGTCAGCCTTTGAAATATATTCAAAACCTGTCCTTATATCTTCAAGGTCACCGTCCTTGCGGGCATACTGAATAGGCAGGTTTTCATCGATCCAGTGCACGAGATCTTCAGGACTTTCATCAAGTCCGCGTGCAGATTCAAGAGCCTTTTTACAGTCAGTGCTTTTAAAGATCTTCTGCATCGCCTTAAAGATATTCTCCTTGACATCCCTGCCTGCAGTACCTATATCCTCAACTTCAAGCACTTCCTTCCCGTTCGCTGCAGCCTGGAGGTCATTCATAGCACTCCTGAAGTCTCCACCCGCATTTTCTGCGATCTGCAGGACAGCTTCCTGGCTGCAATGAACTCCCTCAGCCTCACAAACCTTCTTCAAAGCAGGGACCATGGAACGGCTCTGCACGGACCCAAACTTAATTTCCAGGCATAGGTTCCGGATTGTGGGTGTTAACCCGTAAATGTCATTCGCAATAAGCACGATCGGCTGGAGTGTGGCTTTTATGATCCCGGCAATAGCCCTCATTCCACCCCTGTCCGAAGTCCCATGGATATTATCCGCCTCATCAAGGATAATAAGACGCTTTCCACCAAAAAAAGTATTCATTGACGCTGCAGAACCAGCAACTTTCTCAATAACACCTGCAGTCCTCTGGTCGCTTGCATTGAGTTCAATGACCTCCCAGTCCAGATCCCTGGCCAGTGCATGAGCACTTGAAGTCTTCCCTATCCCTGCAGGCCCATAGAGTATCACTGCCCTTCTCTCAGGAATCCCGGATTGCCATTCCTCAGCCCATACCCTGAGATCCTGCACTGCCTTCTTGTTCCCCACGACATCTCCAAGGGTCCGGGGTCGGTATTTTTCAGCCCATTCGATTGCCGACATCATCTAAAACCATACCAATAAAAAAGGAACTCATTATTAACCTTATATGTTTCAATTTTTTGAATAAGTTCTCCGCATGTACTCCTACAATTTTTCCCAGCACCCCTTTTTAAGAACAAAGCATAACTTATAATTCATTCCTCCTACCTTAACAATGTTAATTGCCCGTCAAGTAGCTCTCTTGAGTGAAACTCACTGATATAACCCATCAAGTAGTCCTCTTGAGCGAGCGAAGTTCACTGCTAAAACCCATCAAGTAGTCCTCTTGAGCGCAGCGAAAAGGACCGCGTACTCCCGAGGCGCAATTCGGGCAGCGAAAAGGACCGCGTACTCCCGAGGCGAAATTCGGGAAGGGCAAAATTAATTAATGATTGTGTTTGTTTTTCTTTGAACTACTTCAAATCTTACATAAAAGTCTGGATGGATATGGAAAATAACGGTATGTATGCCCTCCTTGAGGCTATCGAATCACGAGCCCGGTCGAACAGGGCCAGGGTAGCTATGGGAATAAGGGATCCAAATCCCAAAACTCTTGAAAGTGCATGGAGAGCCCAGGAACTTGGATATGCACAGGTTGTCCTTGTAGGGAACAAAAAAGAAATTGACGAGATAGGGACAGAACTTGAAATTGTGGATACCGATGACCCCGAAAAAGTCCTTTCAGAACTCCTGGTTTCAAGAAAGGTGGATGCGGTTATAAGAGGCACTGCAAAGGCATCCGGAGCTATTTCAAATCTGAAAGAAGCCCTTGGAATGAAAAGGGTTTGCAGACTCGCCCTGCTTCTGACGGCGGAAGGAACACCGTTCTTCCTTGCCCCTGTTGGAATAGATGAAGGAAACACGATCAAAGATAAGCTACGTATGATTACCCTTGGTGCAGAGCATATAAGGAGGTTAGGAGTCGAGCCTGTGGTAGGAGTGCTTTCCGGAGGCAGGATAGGAGATATAGGTAGAGACAGGCGCGTGGACAGAACCCTTGCAGATGGAGAATTTGTAACCGGACAAGCTCTGGAACTTGGAATTAATGCCAGGCACTACACTATTCTTATTGAAGACGCCATAAAGGAATCGAACTTCATTGTTGCCCCTGACGGGATCTCAGGCAACCTTATTTTCCGGACCATTGCTTTCCTTGGAGGAGGCGACGGACTCGGAGCTCCGGTATTAATGGACGATTATGTGTTTGTGGACACGTCAAGGGTAGGCGGGCATTTCACAAAAGCCATCATGCTTGCAAGTGCCCTATCCTACCTTCACAAGGAAAGAAAAAAGGTGATTCACTGAAGACAATTGCAGAGAGCTGGCCCCCTGTAAAAGGGGACTACGTCACAGGAAAACCGGACTCCAGGATTGCAGTCGTAACCCTTGCAAGCAACTTTGACGCCTGCACTGATGCCGCCATCTGGGGGAGTTCAAAGACTGAAAACCTGGGTGTCGAAAAAATAATTGTAAACGTAATTTCAAACTCCAATATCCGGTATGTCCTGGTCTGTGGGACCGAGTCAAGGGGCCATCTGGCAGGCCATTCCCTGCTTGCAATCCACACAAATGGGATTGACGAAAAAGGCAGGATTACAGGTTCTCAGGGTGCAATTCCCTTTATAGAAAATATCTCCAGAGATGCAGTCGAACGCTTCCAGCAGCAGGTTACTCTTCTGGACAGAATAGGGTTGAACGACCTCGAGGAAATCCAGAAGCTCGTTGATCATTATAAGGATAAGGGCGAAGCATACCCTGAAGAGCCCATAGTTGTCTGCGCCCCGAAAAAGAGGCAGTCCTCTTTTGCAGTTCCAACTTCAGGGGATGTGATAATCTCAGAAGAATTCGTAATGGATTCAATAGCAGGAATTATCTGCCTGGCAGAAAGCCTCTGATCATCCAATCCGGGGATAGATTAGTTAGAAAATATATTTTTAATCAGCATTATTTATATGGATGTTTTGTAATTTAGAGATGTTTTGTAATTTAGGGATCTTTTGTAATTAAGATAGTTAATTAGAGTCCTGACATCAAAAGAAGTAAGTTAATTTTTAGAAGTGTGGATTATGAGGGCGTAAAGATGTTTAAGTTCCAGAAAGAACAGGAAATTGCCAACATTGCAGGGGTAAAGGTAGGCGGACAACCGGGAGAACTACCTACCTTACTTGCAGGGACTATTTTTTACAATAAACACGAAATCGTAGAAGACGCGGCAAAAGGACTTTTTGATAGGGCTGCTGCCGAAAAGCTCGTAAACCTGCAGGAGTCGGGCTCGGATACTACCGGAAATCCCCATATGGTCCATATATTTGGCACAACTCACGAAAGCATCACGCGCTATATTGATTTTATTGCAGAGGTCTCGGATTCTCCGTTTCTCATCGATTCTCCCGAGGGGACCGTGCGTGCACATGCAGCACAGTATGTGAGTGAAATAGGGCTTGCAGACAGAGCGGTCTATAACTCCATAAATATGAGCATAAATGCTTCTGAAATAGAGGCTCTTGCACAGTCCGATATTGACAGTTCTATTATCCTTGGTTTCAATGCAATGGACTCCTCCCTCCAGGGCAGGATGGAAATGCTCGAAACAGGTGCAGGCCTGTTAGAAGAGGGCCTTCTCTCAATTGCAGACAGGTGTGGAATAGTTAACAAGCTTATCGACCCGAGCATCACCCCTATGGGAAATGGAGCCGGAATCGCTCTCAGAATGACCATTACCGCAAAAGCAAAATGGGGACATCCTGCAGGCTCGGGAATTCATAACGCCCCCTCAGCCTGGAGCTGGCTGACCCGTCAGAAAGAAAAAGATCCGGTTCTGTATAAAATCTGCGATGTAGGCTCAACCTGCCTGCAACAGGCGGCAGGCGGGGATTTCATCCTCTACGGCCCCATAGAATATGCCCCATACGTTTTTCCCATGGCTGCCATGAGCGACATAATGATTGCTGAAGCAGTGGCTGATCTGGATATAGAGCCTGCAGCCCGGCACCCGATTAACCTGCTGGTTTAATTATTTTGGATAATTCTACCAGGAGAACAGGAATTCTATAGTGAGATATCCATCTTGCCCAAAAAATGCTTCTCTTGACTCCGGAAATAGGTTTTCAATCCACATTGTGAACTACCACTCAGCTAAAGACTGAGTGGCTTCTTGGTTCATTCCTCCCTCTTTTGAGGGCAAGTCCCCAAGCTCATCCCCGTAGTTCCTACGGTGT
>JBFHIK010000197.1:0-5488 GCA_041596555.1 Methanosarcina sp. | reverse complement strand
CTTATGCAGTGGTCAGTTGCAGGAATCCCCCACTCAAATGTTCGCTCTGTGCTACAAGGTAGCATAGAACATTCAATGCCCGCATAAATATAGTTTTCGAAATTTTCCTGAAAAACTGAAAGTTACGAAAATGTTTTCTGAACTCTTCTAAGAACCCCAGAATCTCTTCTAAGAACCCCAGAATTAAGGGCGCTAAGAAAGAGAAAAGGTGCAAAGAAGAAAAGACATATCGACATATGTACACGACATCTGTAAAAAAGTGCTTTCAGGCTGAAGAGGGTAAAAATAGGAAAATAGAATTCCCATGCAATGATCAGTTGCTGAGAATTCCTGCACAAGGTTTTTTTGTTCGCTATGCCTTACGAAGCAAGTAATAATTCTTCAAAAAAGATATATAATTACCGGCATTGAAATTTCAACACAGGCGACATATTAGCTCACATTGAAATGTTTAATGACAGCTATAATTTTAAGAGCATCACCAATTATTTTCCCCTCATAAATTATTTGGAATGAAACGATGAAA
This sequence comes from Methanosarcina sp., assembly GCA_041596555.1. Lineage (GTDB taxonomy): Archaea > Halobacteriota > Methanosarcinia > Methanosarcinales > Methanosarcinaceae > Methanosarcina. The sequence continues at coordinate 4,962 of JBFHIK010000197.1, read as the reverse complement.
AACCGGAAAAAATGACTATTTTAATAGAGCTCATTACCTTAATAGAATACACATATTCAAGTATTTATACGCTTATTTATCTATACTTCTTATTTTACCTAAGTTTTGCATTTTTTGTTTTATTTCTGCAGGGTATATTCCCATTTAACTGTATCAAATATTCCGAAAAATCAAATCTTTCGAAAAATCAGATCTTCCGTATTTTCACCTTGTGCTTATTGCCTTTACAGGATCCAGCTTCGCAGCCTGTCGCGCAGGATAAATTCCGGTAATCAGGTTCAGCAGGAAAACGGCGGCAATAATTAACACAATGTCCTGAGCGCGGACAACAATCGGGATAAAGGTAATACCCCCGTAGACATCTGAAGAAGCTGCCGGGATTTCATACCCGCCTATTGCCAGGGCTATAAGAACTCCTGCAAAAGTACCGACAAGGGCGCCCAGCAGGCCGAGAATCCCGCTCTGGAGGATAAAGATCCTCTGGATGCTTAAGACAGAGGCACCCATAGCGCGGAGCATGCCTATCTGGCCTGTTGCGCCGATAACCGAAAGGTTAAGGGTACTGACCACGCCAAAAGAGGCTATGACAATAATAAGGCTATACACAACCTTGTTTGAAGTGCCCTCGATAGCAATGGTACGGAGGATTGCAGGGTTTGTCTCAGTCCAGCCTTTAGCCTTATAACCGGTTTTTCCGATCTCGGTTGCGATTTCCCGGTCCGTATTAAAGTCCCTGAGCCTGACTGAAATGCCATTAACCACATCCGGGACGTCGTAAAATTCCCGGGCAGTATCCAGGGAGGTGTAGGTCAGGGACTCGTCCAGAGGGGACCCCGTATTAAATATTCCCACAATTCTAAGAGAAAGAGGATTTGCGTTCGGAAAAGATACATCTATGGAGTCCCCCAGATTAACTTCAAGTTTATCTGCCAGCTTTGAGCCGATAACCACCGTATTTCTTGAAAACTCGAGTTCCCGGAAACTGCCTTCAACAATATCTTCTTCAATAGCGCTGATTTCATTTTCCTGTAAAGGAACCACACCTTTAAGCTCGGCATTGAGGGAATTGCCCTTGAACCTGAAAGAAGCCTGCCCTGTCAGGAAAGGGGAAACCGCAGTAACTCCTTCGATTGAACTGATCCTCTTCATGAGAGTCCCGTAGAGGTAGATATAATCTTCACCTTCCTGCGGAGAGACCGAAACGTGAGGAAGTTTGTTTACGGTAGTGTTGTAAAGCTCCCCTGTAAAACCCACCATAAGAGCCTGGGAAACCGTAAGTACCATCACAGCAAGGGCTATTGCACCTACTGAAAGGAGAGTCTGGAATTTTCTTGCCCGGATCTGCCTGAGGGCAATAAAGAGTTCATAATGCATGGGACTCACAGTTTTTTTGAGCTTTATTCGGATTTGTTTCTGATTGGCATACCGTGCTTTTAATAGTACATCTGTGCTTTTAAGGGTACATCCGTGCTTTTACTCAAACGGGTTTTAATGCAGCTTTTTGAAAAGGGAGAAAGCCACTGCAAACCCTGCAATTCCGGAAGCTATCGAAAAGCCCGGGATGCCATTTCCATTGTTTTCTCCGGAGGTTGCGTTCCCTGTGCCAGGACTTGCTTCACTTGTATAGGATACGGGAAGATCAGACTCAATAATGGTTTCCCTGCGTTCGATAACATCTTCATTGTTACCTATAAGTTCGATCTCAAGCCTGTAGATTCCTTCCGTAAGCCTTTCTTTCCAGGCAACCTCAACGGTCTCGTCATCATCATTCAGCAGCACAGGGACCCTTTCCCGGATGGACTCAACAAAAACGGAACTGCTATTCCCTGAGTTTTCCTGCAGTTCATATACTGAAAAAACCAGATTTCCTTCAAAAGGTACCTGGGAACGCCCTAAAACAGTTGCACTTGCTCCGGTCTCATCTTGATAGATATCAGTAATCTCTGCATCGTCTCTGGAAGTGAAATGCTCTGTTGAAGCGATAAATCCTCTACTGGGGGAATAGACCCGGATCTTCACTCTTCCTGTATACTCTTTATTGTTTTCGAGGAGAGTACCCCATGATGCAGAAAAGGTTTCCGGAACACTGGTTAGGGATGCTTTTTCGGTTTTTGCACTGTAAATGACATCGTGCCCATCTACGAGCATGTATTCGAGATCAAAAAGTGAGGCTTGATTGGGGGAGAGCACAACAGCTATTCCTTCGGAGTTGGGGACGAGATCATCGACCTGAAGTTTGGAAGCGGAGTTGCTTCCGTAAACAAAACCATATTCCGATTCTGAAATTACCTTTTCCTTTTCCAGAAGCTTTGCTCTCAGAGTGTAAGCCCCACGTTCGGCATTCCTGATATTCCAGGAGCCAACTTTCGTGACTCTCGTATTCGCAGGAAAACTGCCAGTTGAGAATGCCTGTGCAGCAATAACCTCTTCAGTTCCCCTTTCTGGCTTGACCAGAGATACCTCAAGGGTCAGGTTCTCTTCCGGCTGGTTTGAATAAAGGGTTACATCAAAGGACTCGAGGTCGCTGTAGAGGTCGGCTATGTGGGCTGAACCTGTTCCGTCGACCTGAGGAGTGTCTGCTGCAGAGGCCGGAAAGACAGATATGAGAAATAAAACAAGTAAGAAAAGAACGGTTTTCATAGTCTTTTTCCCAGATTCTATAACAAAAAGATTGTTCGGATCTTATTTAAAAGAAATGCAGCAGGACAAACAGGTTATTTTTACCCCCTGCCGCAGGAGAAACAGAGAACAAAACCAGGAGCCAGAAAAAAGGTCGAAAATTACATCTTCGAATATTTAGGGAGAGTCAACCAATTCAATAAGGGATCACAAAAGGTTGAGAATATAATAAATTTGAGAAATGAATACTTTTTAAAATTAACTAAACAAAACATGCAGTGAATCCGAAAGTATTTATTCTTTAGTTGAAGTATAAGAAGACAATTATTAAATCAAAGCAAGTTTACTTGATTTATCGCTTTGAGAACAAAATCTCACTGTCGGTTTTACTGAAATTTTTAGTTGTACTTGAATTATATAAAAAATACGTGTTCGAGCAGAAGGTATGGTAAAAATGGAGAAGAAAAGCCTCTTAATCCTGGGAACCGCCTCTCATGTTGGAAAAAGTTCAGTCGTGACTGCCATATGCAGGATCCTGTCCAGAAGCTACAGGGTTGCTCCCTTCAAGGCCCAGAACATGAGCCTGAATTCCTGGATTACAAAAGACGGAAAGGAAATCGGGATTGCACAGGCAATCCAGGCAAAAGCCGCTGGCACCGAACCCACTGCAGACATGAACCCTGTCCTCCTGAAGCCAAAAGGGGACCGTGTTTCCCAGGTAATCCTGCTGGGTGAACCCTATGCTGACAAAAGTGCGGGCGAGTATTACGATTCCATTGAAGAGATGCATGCGGTCCTTAAAGGGGCTCTCGAAAGGCTCTGGAAAGAACACGACGTCATTGTTATGGAAGGTGCAGGAGGGGCTGCAGAGATCAACCTCTATGAAAGGGATATCGTAAATATAGGTACTGCCAGGCTCACTAAGGCTCCCATAATCCTTGTAGGAGATATAGAAAGGGGAGGCGTGTTTGCAAGCCTTTACGGTACAATTGCCCTTCTGCCCGAAGATGTAAAGAAGAACGTCAAAGGGCTTATAATCAATAAATTCAGGGGCGACCCTGAAATCCTGAAGCCTGGACTTAAGCAGCTTGAGGAAAAAACCGGGATCCCTGTGCTCGGAGTCCTGCCCTATTTCAAGCTCCGCATTCCGTCCGAAGATTCGGTCTCAATCGGGGATAAAGAAACCTCAAATACAGAAAATTCAAAGGCAGAAAACGAAATTGAAATCGCAGTAATCCGCCTGCCCAGAATCTCAAATTTTACGGACTTCGAACCCCTTGAAGGCCTCGTAAAAGTCCGTTACGTAGACATTGACGAAGAACTCGGAAACCCTGATGCAATCATGATCCCTGGCACAAAGAACACGGTAAATGATCTTCTCGACCTCAGGGCAAGCGGCATGGACAAAAAAATCCAGGCTTTCAAAGGAAAAATCCCTATCTTCGGAATATGCGGCGGTTATCAGATGCTTGGCAGAACTATCTTTGATTCCGGAGTGGAAAATGGAATCGAAGCTGAGTTTGAAGGGCTCGGGCTCCTGGATATAGGGACCAGATTCGGGGCATATGAAAAGCGGACAATCCAGGTAACAAAGAATGTTAACGGCTACGGCCCTATCCTGAAATCCATAGACGGGGAAGAAATAAAAGGTTATGAGATTCACATGGGAGTTACGGATTCAAACCGTGCTGTTTTCGGAGATGATGGAGCCATTGATGAAGAAGGCCTGGTGATTGGTACATATCTTCACGGGCTCTTTGATAACGGGAATATAAGAAATGCTTTTGTTCAATATCTCTACGAGAAAAAAGGGCTTGAGTACATGCCTGAAGAGATCGTAAGCGAAAAAGACGCCTATGATGAACTCGCAAGTGTGTTTGAGCAAAACATTGATATGAAAAAGCTCTACGAGATTGCAGGGGTCTGAAAATACCCGGGCCAGTGAAGAATAAAATACCGAAAAACGTCTGCAGGTACTGCTGTTCTGCAGTACCTGAAGCCTGTACCTTAACAGGTTTTAATTGAGATATTTTTTAAAACAGGTTTTGAGCGGGTTCTTAAGAGAACACGAAAAAATCGGCACTAAAAAATAGGGTATACTATTTGGGGTAAGTATAACTTTCTAGGTGGCATAATTGATCTCCAGAACCCTCTCAACGTTTATTTATTTATATTGTAAACTATTTATTCATTGTGAATTTTTTCTACTTAAGTGAAGTAAGAAACCGGAAAATCTGAGAGAAGAGCCGGTCCTATTTCTATCGAGTATAATTTTATGGAAAAAATACAGCCTGAAAGAAAGTAAGGTTGTATGTTAGACTTTTTTGATGAAATGTACGGCTT
>JBFHIK010000196.1:0-5510 GCA_041596555.1 Methanosarcina sp. | reverse complement strand
TTTTCGAAAAGGCATTGGGGATCAGCTGGGAGCTTTTTTCAAAAGAACCGGAAAAAGAAGAGTACCAGTCCTTTATAGGAGACACTATTGGAAGCATTGGAGATATTCTTTCGAAGCTAGAAGATCCCGATAAAGCAAAAGAATACATAAATCAGATTGAAGGAATATTTGAAAAAGCGGTCCTGGGCTTTGAAAAATTATTGGAATCCGATCCCGAGAATTCAGGATACCTGGAAGAGTTCCTGAAAATGATCGAACACATAGGGCTCTGTTTTGAAGCTGGAGAATTAATCGAAGAAGCAGTTCCATTTTTCGATAAAAAATTTGAGCTTATTGAGAAATTGCTCCAAAGTGAAACTAAAATGTCCGAACACCTCAGCAGCCTTGATGATTCGATTATGATCTTTGGAGGTCTCTGCGAGGACGAGGGGTATTTAGAAGAGGCGCAGTACATTTATGACCGGGCAATAGAGATTTACGGGAAAGCTCTTGATAAAGACCCTGGAAATTCCGAAACCAAAGTATACCTGAGCTATGCCTACCGTTATCTAGCCGATATGTACTCAGAAGTGGAAGATCTCGAAAAGGCAGAGGAATGCTATAAAGAAGCACTGAGCCTGCTGGAAAGCGAGATAGAAGATGAGCCTGAAAATATCCCGGTTTCTGAAAATAGTGACGTTTCTGAAAACGCTCCATTTTCCAAAAACATTCCGTTTTCTATGGTTCTTGCAGATATGTACAAAGATTCAGGCTTAATATTTTCAGATACGGAAGATCCCACAAAAGCCAGGGACTATTATACGAAGGCAAGGGAAACTTTCCGGGGGCTGATGGATAAATACCCGGAACTGCTTGGAGCCGATAAAAGCCTTGCCAATTCTTTAGAGGAACTTGCAGAGCTGTTTTCGGATATTGGAGACCTCGAAAGTGCAGAAACCTGTTATATGGACGAACTGCAGGTCTATGAAAACCTGTCCCGAAAAGAACCTGAAAATCCAGAATACGCCCTGAAAATTTCCGATATCTACCGGGAGCTTGGAGACCTTTTTGCGGAAGAGGAAGAACTTGAAACGTCAAGGACTTATTATGAGAAGGAAATCGAAATCTACGAAAACCTTCACCCAAAGGATGCCGATAAACTCATGTTAGAAGCTAATAAGGCTGATACCTGGAACCAGATAGGAAATCTCTATGCAGAAGAGGAACCTGAAACTGCACTGGAGTACCATGAAAGAGCTCTCCCCGTATTTCAAGAAGCCTTCGAATCGGACCCCGAGAACGAGTTTTTCCATGAGGGGTTGCTCGAAACCCTGACAGATCTGGGCCTGCTATTCAAAAACAATCGAGAATTCGAAACAGCAATCCAGATGTTTGAAAGGGTCCTGGGAGTCCAGAAACAGCTCCTTGAGCTGATGCCTCCGGAAAGCTGTCATAAGATGGAACATGACCACGATCTGGAGTGTGACCATGACCATGACCATGACCATGAGATGGAACATGACCATGAGATGGAACATGCCCATGAACTTTATCTGGATATGGAAACTACATATTTCAACCTTGCAGTGCTGCATTCCGAAATTGGAGATGAGGAAAAAGCCAGTGATTACCACAGGCAGGCTCTTGAAAGATTTGAACGAATAATTGCCGAACAGTTTGAATACTCGGAACTAACAATCCTTACATCAGGGAAGGCATTCTTATTAGGAATGTCCCTTCTTGAAAAACTGGAGTCCGAAGAAAAAGACTCAAGCGTTGCCAGAAAATACTATGAACTTGCCCTCAGAACTGTTGAACAATTATATGAAACCTATCCGATGAACCTGGAGCTTCAGGAGATGCTTGCCAGTTTTGCCGAACAAATCGGGGACATATACAGGGATGCCGATAAACTGGAAGAAACAATCCCGGAATATGAATATGCATACCGAAGCCTCAAAATCCTGTCTGAAAAAGACCCTGAAAACCCAATTCATCTACATCATATGTTTGGAGCTCTGAATAATCTCGGGATCGGATATTCGGTTACGGATCAACAGGAAAAAGGAAAAGAGTGCTTTGAAAAAGCCTTTGACCTTAACGAACGCCTGGAAAAATACAACCCTGGAAGCCTCGATTCCCTGAAAAGGAGTTTTACGCTTATCAGCAATTACGCAACTCTCCTTGAAGAAATGGGGGATTCTGAAACTGCAAAAAAATACCATAAAAAAGTTGAAGAGATCAACGCAAAATTAGCTGAAGAAGACCTGGAATGGGATTCCTCGCTCCAAGAGCTCTGATCTCAAAAGCATAGAAATCTGCGGGCACTCGCTGCCCATTCTCTTTTTTTCGCCAGACTCAAAAAACCCATCATGGGTAAAAGGATCAGCCGAATCAACACTGACAGGGATCTGAATCCTTTCTTCTATATCCACAACGTCTTAAAATGAAAAATCCTTACCTGATGACAATAGGTTTTACAGCATATAACGCATTAATTAAGGTTAACTCAAATTTAATTCAAATTTAATTCAAATTTAATTCAAATTTAATTCAAATTTAATTCAAATTCCTTGCATAAGGAGGGACACATACGGCGAGTAAAGTCTATTTTGCAGACCTGAGGGCAAAGAACCCACAGCAAAACACGATAAGCAAGATCCAGAAGCTTTTTGACGAGGCAGGTTTTGTAGAACTTTTAGGGGTAGATGACCTGACAGCGATCAAGGTCCATTTCGGAGAATACGGAAACGACGGGTACATCAACCCGGTCTTTGTCCGGCAGGTAGTGGAGAAGATACGGGGAGCCGGGGCAAAACCTTTTGTTACGGACACAAATACCCTTTATTCCGGGAGCCGGCATAATGCAGTCGACCACCTGACAACAGCCATTGAGCACGGGTTTGATTACTCGGTCATCCGGGCTCCGCTCATAATCTCGGACGGGCTCAGGAGCCAGAACATCACAGAGGTCGAGATCAAGCAGAAGCATTTCAAGACCGTAAAAATCGGGTCCGACATCGCTGCAGCCGACTCCATGATCGTGATGTCCCATTTCAAGGGGCATATCATGGCAGGGTTTGGGGGTGCGATTAAGAACCTGGCAATGGGCTGTGCGCCTGCGGCAGGCAAAAAGGACCAGCACTACCCGACAAGCCCGTACGTTGTCGAAGCAAAGTGCATCGGCTGCGGGAAATGCGTGGAAATCTGCCCTGTGGGAGCGGCATCCCTAGAAGGTGATGTTTCCAGGATCGACCCCGGCGTCTGTATCAGCTGTGGGCAGTGTATGGAGGTCTGTCCCGAAAGCGCCATCGACCTTAACTGGGAAGAAGGCATCCCCGAGTTCCTGGAGTGCCTGACCGAATACGCATATGGCGCCGTAAAAGGAAAAGAGGGCAGAGCAGGCTATATCAATTTCCTGCTCAAAATCACCCCGGACTGCGACTGCGTGCCCTGGAGTGATGCGCCCATCGTGCCTGACATTGGAATCCTTGCATCAACCGATCCTGTTACCCTGGACCAGGCAAGCTACGACCTTGTGAACAGGCAAAAAGGGCTTGTGGGCTCTTATTTGCACTGCAACCATGAAGCCGGAGCTGACAAGTTCAAAGGGGCCTGGCCTAAAGTCAACGGCACCCACCAGCTTGAATATGCTGCAAAAATTGGGCTTGGAAGCAGGGATTACGAGCTTGTAGAGATTTGAGTTAAATGATGTTTGAGTTTTTTTGATAACTCATTATCATTATTTTTTAATTTTTTGTGCTTTTATTGAGGAAAGCATAACTTAGCAGGTCACGTGGAACATTGCAATGACCCTGCCTTTGTCTTTGTTCCAGAGTTTGATTGCTTTCGGGGTTGGAAGAAGTTTGACCTTGCAGTCTTTTTTCCTGAAATATTTCTTTGCCTTTTTTGAAAGCTCTACATACCCGGTCTGTCCAGTCCCCATGATGAGCTTCTCTGCCCCCTTTTCGTATATGTATTTCGCTTCGGCAAGCGAGATTTTATGGGACGTCCCGTAGAATTTTTTCGAGAGCTTTTTCCTGCGCTTTTCGACTTTTCCGTCAAGGCGGATGAGAATGTCGTGCCCGAAGGTATTTCTTTTGACCGTAATCGAACCGAAATTTGTGGAATTTATCTCTGGTTTCATGACAATTCCTTTTCAAAACAAAAAGATCTGTTCCGGATACAGAAACAAGGGCTTCTGCAGGAACAAAGTCCTCTGCAGGAAGAGAAGACTGCAGGCAATATTGTGTATCAGGCAATATTGTTTATGAGACCACAGGCTTATTACCCTGCAGGAAACAAATGCACAGCACAAACAGGATACAATATTGCTAACACTCATTTCCATAAATCCCATATTCTGGAACAGGGGGTTCCGTATAATGATTCAAGAAGCCATGTTTTACGAAAAACTTACCGAAAACAAGGTCCGATGCAACCTCTGTGCCCACCGCTGCAAGATCAACCCCGGAAAGCGGGGAATCTGCGGAGTAAGGGAAAACTGTGAAGGCACACTCTTTTCCCTGGTCTACGGTGCAGTTGCAAGCGAGTCAGTTGCACATATCGAACAAAAGCCCCTTTATCACTATTATCCGGGGTCCACTGCGTACTCCGTAGGGACCATAGGCTGCAATTTCAGATGCAGGCACTGCCAGAACTGGTCGCTTTCCCGGGCTTCTCCGGAAGATGCTGACCTGGGGACGCTCAGCTCCTCCCAGCTTATTAGGCAGGCTAAAATGGCAGGGTGCCAGTCAGTCTCCTGGACCTATAACGAGCCCACCGTCTGGTATGAATATACTTATGACGGGGCAAAACTTGCAAAGGAGGCGGGACTCGGGACAAGTTATGTGACAAACGGGTACACCACCCCTGAAGCCCTTGAGCAGATCGCCCCTTACCTGGACGCATTCAGCGTGGACATAAAGAGTTTTTCCGAAGAGTTCTACCGGGAAATCTGCGGGGCAAAACTGGCTCCTGTGCTCGAAGCCACCCTGCTTGCAAAGCAGCTTGGAATCCATGTGGAGGTTGTAAACCTGATAATCCCCACCCACAATGACTCTTCCGATGAGCTCCGGGAACTTTCCCGCTGGGTTTACGAAAACCTGGGGAAAGATACCCCTCTTCACTTCAACCGTTTCTACCCTTCCTGCGAGATGAAGGACCTGCCTCCAACGCCAGTGGAAACGCTGGATAGGGCACGTTCGATTGCAATTGAGGAAGGGATGCGTTTTGTGTATGTGGGCAATGTACCCGGCCACCCTCATGAGAATACTTACTGTCCCGAATGCGGGACTTTGCTGATTGCAAGGGGATTTTTTGAGGTACAGGAATACAACCTTACCCTGGAGAAGACCTGCCTGAGATGTGGAGAGAAGATTCCTATTGTGGGGGAGTATGCCGGAAACGGGAACCATATTCCGGATGCAGAATAAAGAAACCATTTCCGGATACAGAAAATAGGAACCATATTCCGGATGCAGAATAAAGAAACCATTTCCGGATACAGAAAATAGGAACCATATTCCGGA
>JBFHIK010000195.1:0-5528 GCA_041596555.1 Methanosarcina sp. | reverse complement strand
CTACCTTTTGAAATTTTTTATTTTCCGTCATTTTTATGGAAGAGGGATTAATCCTTACAGCTGGAATTAAGGTTCTAACTGTAGGAGAATACAATAAGTAGTAAAAGGATTGGTTGATTATGGAAAAATTAGCTAAAGCCATTATAGGCTTCATAGTATTGTGCGTTGTGATTTTTGTTCTTTTTATGATATTCACTTATAGGTAGTGTTTTGGGACTATTCTGTATCTAGATTACAATCTTTCTAATTTGTAGCGATATCGACAGCATGGGAGCATCTATAATAAATATTCAAATGTTGGTAATTTACTTAAATAAACGGATTTTCGGCATCTGTGGCCATACTTTTAAAACGTGAATAGTTACAATTACACAAATTAAAAAGTCAAAAAAGCACAAAAAAGAATGAAATAAAGATGAAGCCCAAAGCTTCACCTTTCAAGTTTTCTGTTATTTTACCGATTTTTATTCCTGTTTTCTTGCCATCTTCTTCGTGGCAAGTTTCTCGATAATGCCGAGGTTAACCTCACCGTCACCTACGCTCAGCTTCCCGTTAGCAACTGCGCTTTCCAGGAGGTGCTGCCCGACAAGGGTGCGGACTATAAGGGTTGTGTAGCCGTCAGGGCTTCCGACCGAACCTGCTGAGATGTCAGCTTTGAGGGCGGTAAAGTCCGTGCAGACGTTGCAGCCCGGACGGACGGTGTCCTCAAGTTCGGCAAGGGGGATCACGTACTGGACCCCGTCATTGAGGGTGATTTCGAGCTTGCCCTTAACATCAATGCGGCAGACTTTCATCGGCTCGAGGGCGTACTCGCTTTTCAGCTTGCCTGCAATCAGTTTTTCGTAGTCGAAGCTTTCAGTACAGAAGAGCCCGAACACGAAGCGGATGGATTTCTTGTAGGGGCTGACCAGCTGGTGGTCGGTCTCAAGCATCTTGCGGACTGCCTGGACGACACAGGGGACTCCCACAACTGCAATGTTCCTGTACTTCCTGTTGATGACTGCTTCCTTGAGGGAAGAGACAAGAGGGACCCACCAGTTGTAGCGGCTTCCTGCCTGGCCGATAAGGGTTTCACTTCTGGTAATTACCATGGAGTGCGGTTTGAGGGTCCAGGGGTCTTCAGTAACCGTAACCACAGCATCTACAAGGCCTGTTTCCAGGGCATTTGCGAGGATTGCGGTAACGGCTCCTCCGCTCTGCTTTCTCGGGATGTCGAATTCTGCCTTTCCTGTAGTTATTTCCAGGTAGTCTCCGAGCAGGCTTGAAGGCTGTTCATCGAGCCTCGGGCAGACCTCATAGCAGGCCCCGCAGGGCACGTCATCAACAGCGGCTTTACAGTAGCCGTTGCTTTTCGGAGTTGTGGAATCGCCGCCGGTTTCAAAGTACAGGGCGTCAGCAGGGCAGACTGCAATGCAGGCCCCACAGCCTGAGCAGAGGCCGGTGTCCCAGACTTTTGATTTAAGGTCAAGGTAAGTCTTACTGATTGGTTTCTTTTCTGCCATTTCTGATCACTCCCAGACGTATTTGCTTGCAAAAGGCCGGCTGCTTGCAGGTCCGATCCTTGTGTAATTGGTGTCCAGGAACTCTGCGGGGTCATATCCGAACTGCTCGCAGAAGCTCTTTATGATCGGGGCTATACGTTCCAGGTCGGCTTCCGTAAACTCAAACTTCTTGGCTCCGACTCCCAGCAGGTAGTCATCCACTTCTCCGCGGATGACAATTTCTCCACCGTGGATCCCGCTTCCGATGCCCCTGTCCGTCATGGCTTTTTCCTTGCCGATCCCGAGCACAAGCACAAGGCCTCCTGCCATGTATTCTCCCAGGAAGGAATGGGCTGTGCCGCCAATGACAAGTATGGGCCTTGCATCCACTTCATACTGCTTCATATGAATGCCGCCGCGGTAGCCTATGTTATTCTTTATAAAGACCTTGCCGCCCCTCATGCTGTGGGCAACAGCGTCTCCTGCGCTTCCGTGGATCACAAGCATGCCGCTGTCCATCGTGTTTCCGGGGGCGTGTTCGGCGTTTCCGTTTATTATACACGTGGGTCCGCTCATGAACATCCCCAGGTCTCCTCCGGGAACCCCGTTGATTATGATGCGGACATTGCCTCTTAAACCGTCTCCGATAAAGCGCTGGCCTAACACGTTGTCGAGGATGATCTCCTCTGCCCCGTCCGCAACTGCAGCCCTGATTTTCTGGTTTAAGGGGGTGTAGTGCATGCCTTTGGCATCAATTCCTACTGTCTTCATATTCAGGCCCCCGCTGGAAGTACATCAAGAATTTTAAGCATTCCTTCATCCAGCATATATCCGCGCAGGCGGTCCCTGTTTCCGCGCAGGCTTTCAATACTGTTGATGCCTGCTGCACCCATCAGTTCGCTGAGTTCCAGGGTCCAGCCGTGTATCAGGTTTGAAACCTGTGCCGCTCCTTCTTCGGGGTCAAGCCTGCTCACAAGGTCCGGGCGCTGGGTAGCAATGCCCCAGGGACAGAGGTTTCTGTAACAGTTTCCACAGACTCTGCATCCCATAGCGACCAGAGCTGCAGTTCCTATGTAGACTGCGTCCGCTCCAAGCGCAATGGACTTGGCAAGGTCGGCGCTGTTCCTTATCCCACCGCTTGCAATGATAGATATCTCGTTCCTTACTCCCTGATCCCTGAGTTTCTGGTCAACGCTGGCGATTGCAACTTCGATGGGGATTCCCACATTGTCCCTGAAGACCTTCGGGGCTGCCCCGGTTCCTCCACGGAACCCGTCAATGACCACTGCGTCTGCAGAAGATCTGGCAATACCTGCAGCGATGGAGGCAACGTTGTGCACTGCTGCAATCTTCACAAAGATCGGCTTCTTCCACTCGGTTGCTTCTTTCAGGCTTCTGATAAGCTGGACAAGGTCTTCAATGCTGTAAATATCATGGTGAGGAGCAGGGCTGATTGCATCGCTTCCGAAAGGAATCATACGGGTTTTGGAGACTTCTTCGTTTACTTTTTCTCCAGGGAGGTGTCCTCCTATGCCTGGCTTTGCTCCCTGTCCGATCTTGATCTCAATAGCAGCGCCCCTTTCCAGGTAGTCAATGTTCACACCGAAACGGCCTGAGGCGACCTGGACAATCATGTGGTCCTGGTAGGGGTAAAGCTTCTTGTGCAGCCCTCCTTCTCCGGTCCCCATGAAGGTTCCGGTTTCTGCTACGGCTTTTGCCATGCTGAGCTGGGAGTTAAGGCTGATGGCTCCGAAACTCATATGCCCGATCATGATGGGGGTGTCGAGTTTCAGGTTGGGGGCCAGCTTTGTTTCAAGTTCAACGTCTCCACTCTCGGTTTTTCTGAACTTGATTCTTGAAGGCTTCTTCCCGATGTATGTCCTGAGTTCCATGGGCTCTCTCAGGGGGTCAATACTTGGGTTTGTGACCTGGCAGGCGTCCAGAAGGAGGCGGTCATAGATAATTGGCAGGTCCTTGGCGTTTCCCATTCCTGAAAGGATGATCTTTCCGCTGCGGGACTGGTTGATTATGTCCTCTCTGGCTTCCCGGGTCCATATGGGGTGGGAACGGTAATCTATAGGTTTTTCCGTAATATCTATTGCGTCTCTCGGGCACATTGCAACACAGCGGAGACAGGCAGTACATTTCCTGGACTCGATCAGGATTTTGTCGCCTTCTCTCCTGTATACGCCGTAAGAACAGTTTTCAATGCAGCGTCCGCAGTCCATGCACTGGTCGCGGTCGATACTGACTTTATATTTTGGGGGTACGCTTCCGAGCGTCATTCGATAAACCTCCCGATGATGGGCTCTCCTGCCCTGGGGGTATAGATGTTTTTGACTTCGGGGTCGAGGGTCCTTATTGCGGCTTCTTCGCTGGAAATGTAAAGTCTGCTTCCGTTTTCACCAACGACAAGGGGGCGCAGTTTAATCCTGTCAGTGAAGCCTACAATCCCATTTTCCGTCCCGACTACAATAGCAAAAGGCCCGTTCATAAGGGCAGACCCGTAGGTAAGGCGGATTGCTTTGTTCAGTTCGGCTTCCTTTTCAGACATGCGGTCGATATCGTCCCAGAATGGGGGGGCAAGGGCCTTGACAACCATTTCATGGGAAAGCTCATGCTGTCTTCCTAGCAGGTCGAAGAGATACGCTACAACCTCTGTGTCGGTAAGTGCAGTGCATTTATAGCCGTACTCCTCCACATAGCGCTGGTTTGTACCGTATGAGGTAATTTCTCCGTTGTGCACTACTGACCAGTTAAGCAGGTTGAACGGATGGGCTCCTCCCCACCAGCCCGGAGAATTTGTCGGGTAGCGGTTGTGGGCGAGCCAGATGTAGCCTTTGTAATCCTCTATCCTGTAGAAGTTTGCTACATCCTCGGGCCAGCCGGAAGCCTTGAAAACTCCCATGTTTTTTCCCGAGGAAAAGATTGTGGCTCCTTTTACGCTGGCGTTTACTTCCATGACTATATGCGTTACAACGTCATTTTCAGAAGCCACTCTTCCTCCCATCAGGTCATCTGAGGGCTTGAAGAAGTATCTCCACGGGATATGCACCTTTTTTATGCCCGGCTGCGGAGTGGTCGGGATCTCTTCCTGGTGAACGATTTCTCCCCACTGCTGGAGGAGCTCATCAACCTTCTTTTTTGGTTCAGTCAGGTTGTCAAAGAAAACATGAAGAGCATAACAGTCTGCGTATTCGGGGTAAATCCCATATGCAGCATAGCCTGCCCCGTCTCCACTGCCTCTTTCATTCATGAGACTGAGGGCGACTTTTATGCTCGACCCGTCCATTCTGGACTTTGTTCGATCTATAAAGCCTATTATTCCACACATTTTAATCACTCTGGGGATGAATAAAAATGAACATAATGCCAATGTATTTTGTTAATGTCTTCCTGATGATTTCTGCGGCTCATTTTTGAGAAATAGTTCTAAAAATTTGCCAGCTGGAGAAACTGGGTTTCAGGGGATATTTTATAAGTTTTCGTCAGTTAAAGAAATATTCTACGTATATTAATCGACTCTTTATTATATAAATAATTTGAATTCATGACAGCTTTACTGCCTCTGCTTTTAGTTTTTTTGAATAATTTTAGAGGGTTGCCGCTAAGGGAAGTAAGTAATTTAGTACCTATTTGACAATATATATATGTTTCTTTTTTAAGGACAAGATTTGCTTACAGTAATACTGCAAAGCATGACGTTTTAACGTTTTATTTTTCTTTCTTTTTGCGTAATATTGTCCGTATTGTTGGGCCTATAAGCAGTTTACAATGATTGTCCTGCTCAGAGCTGCCAGCCTTTTTTACGTAAGATTAATTTCAGATACTGCCGCTTGCCAAAAAAGTAATAAACCAAATTTGAAAAGGTTGAACTGAAATTGCAGTATTATATGGAGGAAAGCATTTTTATACTGAAATCCTTGTTAGGCCCTGTTTTTCTGAAGAAAATCGAAAATTAATTTATCTCAATGAAACGAATTCCCATTTTTCCAAGAAGCTTCTTTCCATTTTTCAATCAACCGGGTGTTTTTTAAAAACCCGTGG
>JBFHIK010000194.1:0-5570 GCA_041596555.1 Methanosarcina sp. | reverse complement strand
CCTCAAAGAGCTCAGGAAAGCCATAGAGGAAAAATACATCCCGGCCATGCAGGCAGAAGCCAGGGACCTGGAAAGAGAAAATATTGAAAGACTGTCAGATTCTGCTCTTGCGGGGGAAATAGAAAGAAGGGCTGAAATCTACAGGAAGTGGTATGAGATTTACTGGGAGGAGTTCATACCTTTTGCTCACGGAGCCCGCCTTTTTGGGAAAGTCTACAATGAAACCTTAAACCCGGAAGATCCCTATGAGTTTGCAGACCTCCTTTCAGGAACTGAAATGTTAAGCCTTGAACGGAACCGGAAACTTGAGGAGATTTCCGAAAAACTCCGGAAGAGCCCGGAACTCATGAAGGCGACAAAGGAGCAGATTGAGGCTGAAAAAACTGTCCCGGAAAAAGAGAGCAGGTATGAGCCCGGGACCAGCCCTGCGGGGGAAAAGAGACCTTCAGACACTAATAACCGACATGCAGACACAAATAGAACTGAGTTTAAAGAAAGACCTGAAATTGAAGCTGAGAAAAAGACCGTAACTGAATTTAAAGAAAGACCTGAAATTGAAGCTGAGAGAAAAGTCGTAACTGAATTTAAAGAAGAACTTGACTCTTTTATCTCCAGATACGGAGGAAGCTATTCTGAAAGCCCCGGGGCAAAAAAAGGCCTTTACAGGCTGCTCCTTGAGATGGCGCTCCATCCCCCGGTTCCCATGCATGAAGAAAAAAAAGGCAGTGACCACATACAGCACCTGAAAGAAAAATTTTTATCCGGCTTCGAAGACAAAAATAAGAAGTGTGCAACCGAACTGCTCGACCTTGGTCGTGCAAGCTACCGCCTCAGGGATGACGACAATATCTATCTCGGGAAAATAGAGGCTGAACTCAAAAGGGCGTTTTTTGAAGGCAGAAAAAGGGTAATTGAAAGGGGGCTGGAAGAAGCCTGGCTTCCGGAAGTTCAGGCTTTTTTTGCCCCGGAGCTCACAGCAGAGCTTACAAAAACTCTTCGAGACCCTTCTTATAGCCCTGAATTGAAAAAACAGCCGCAAAAGCCGAAATCCCTCCGGGAAAAAGTAAAGCCAAGGCAGCTTCTGGGAAACCCTTCCGGGCGAGGAGTAGCCGAAGGATTTGCAAGGGTTATCCTGAAAGAAGCAGACCTTTTTAACCTGAAAGCAGGGGAAGTCCTTGTCTGTGATGCCGTAGATCCCAATATGACTTTTATCGTGCCCCTGTGTTCTGCAATTGTGGAGCGCAGAGGAGGGATGCTGATCCATGGGGCAATCATTGCACGAGAATATGGGATTCCCTGCATTACCGGCGTCCCGGACGCAACAGAACTCATAAAAAACGGAGACTACCTCGCAGTGGACGGATACCTGGGGATCGTCACGGTGCTGAAACGGCGAGAATGAAGAAAAATGCCGAAAAATTTATTGATTCACATCCCAGAGGCAGGGAGACCAGCCAATTTCAACCGGGATTAAGTATAACTGCGATAAACCCTTATCTCCCTCTCCATGCTCATAGGACTCACAGGTACACCGGGTACGGGAAAAACCTCGGTAAGCAAGCTTCTCGAAAAAAGAAGGCAGTGGAAGGTAATCTACCTTAATGACCTGATCAAAGAAGAACACCTCTACACCGAGGTTGATGAAAAAAGGGATTCAGTAGTCGCGGATATGGAACTTATCCGAAGCCGCCTTCCTGAGCTTACTGATGAAATGGAGAAAGAGTCCGCAAACAAAGTGGTAATTCTTGAAAGCCACCTTGCCCACTATATTGCAGATATTATTATTGTACTGAGGGCATACCCGCCGGAACTGAAAAAAAGGCTTGAGAAGCGCGGGTATTCCGAAGAAAAGGTAAACGAAAACGCAGAAGCCGAATCAATCGATTTGATCCTGGCGGAAGCTTTTGAATGGTGTGAAAAAGTTTTTGAGGTAAATACTACCGGCAGGACTGCAGAAGAGACTTCGGAGGATGTGGAGAAAATCATAGACCATCTTCTGAGCGGAAAAGAAGATGAACTGCATGAATACAGCCCGGGCTCCCTTGACTGGATAGATTCGGTGCCCTAAAGAAATAGCGCTAAAAAAGCATTATAGAGAAAAGTTGTTATCGCTTGCAGAAACATTCCTGAGACGGGCTACTCCGTCGCAATCTTTGATTGTTTCTACAATAGGTTTTGGGACAAGATGCTCCCATTTTTCTCCTGCAATCATCCGCCTCCTGATTTCAGTCCCAGAGTACCTTTCCCTGATATAGAGTGGGGACTCCTTAACGCAGAACCCGGCTTCCCGGAAGAGCTGGATGACAAGAGGATTGTTCGAGTACACCACGTCAAAACGAGGAGTTCTGGATGCGACATGGTGGACCCAGATAGAGTTGTACCTGACATCCTCGATGGGGAGGACATAATGACGGATGGGAAGGTGCTCAAGCGCATTGTAGAGCATCAGTACCCTTTCCCCTGCAGTAAATGGATCGGTGGCTTCATGGCTTTTCTGGGCACTGCCGACGCCGATAACCAGTTCATCCACCTCTTCTGCAATCCGCTTAATTACCGTATGGTGCCCGAAATGATACGGCTGAAAACGCCCTATATAGAAAGCTCGTATCATCCCGGATTCCACCTCGAATTTATACTGGTTATCTTTTTAGATATATCTGGATATATCTTCCGGTTTCAGACCGTTTCATTGCGGATTCCATCCTCAAAGCTGAACTTCTCACAGACTTCAAGGAAATGTTCAGCATTGCCCTTACGCTTCATATCGATAAGCTTTCCGACAAGTTCGAGGCCTGGCTTGGGGTCTTCCATGATTTCCATATCATCGCGGACCATATCGAAATACTTCTCTCCGACATCGGTTCTTATAAAGACCGAGTTCCACCCGTCAGGAGCCCCGACAGAACCTACTGAGATATCGGCAAAGACCGAAGTATAATCACAGCAGTGGTGGCAGGGGTTTCGGGCAAACCTGGCTATGTCCTTGATGGGCACGGAGTGAACCTCCCCGTCATTGGTGTAGACCCAGAACTTACCCTTGGTGAACTCCATCTTCCGGACGTCTTCGATATTTACCTTAAGGAATTCAGGGATGATTTTCTCAAGCATGACATCATGATGGAAACTTTCCATACAGAGCAATCCGACAATTAGAACGATCTTTTCGTTTACATTTTCCCGGATCAGATGTGCAGCATGGGCCTGACAGGGCACTCCAATAACTGCAATCCGGTTGTACTTTTCGAAGGCTTCCCTGAGCGCTGCAAGAACGGGGTCTGATGTGTACTTTGTCCCTCTTGTCCGTTCCACATCTTCTGCACTTGTCAGCAGGACCACTTCAGGTTCCCACTTCTCATTTCTGGTAATCCCAACTGCACAGTCGATTTTACCCTGCCTGAAAAGAGATTTGAGGATACCGCTGGATACTCCTCCATCCTGGCTGCCGGCATTGTCCTTTGACTTTGCACCAAAGAACTTACGCACGTTTGCAAGCTCGTTGTCGATGAAGCCGTCCACTACCGGACAGACCCGACTACAGGTTAAGCAACCTTCACAAACCTGGTATCCAGCCCCTTTCTCATACAGGCCCGGATCGTTCGGATCTCGAATTTCACCCGCCTTCTTTACGGTAACAGCTCCAATGGGACACACGGCCTCGCACGCCCCACAGGCTGCGCATACGTCAAAGTCAATGACTTCTGCAATCTTTGGTGGCAATCAGTTACCTCCAATGCCTTGATAAGCTTGCCTTATCGGCAAGATGTTTTTAAAAATATAATGAAATAAATTAAAAATGGTTATGCAGGATGTAATAAAAATTACATCTTTGCAATGATCTCTTTGCCTATAAGCTTTATTGCTTTCTCTTTGTCAGGACCGATAGGGGATCCGGCGACAATCTGGGTTACTCCAATTGCCTCAAGGTCCTTAATCCTCTTCATACAGTCCTCAGGAGTTCCGCAGATAGCAAAGGATTCGATCATCTGAGGGGTAACAAGCCCGCCCATGAGGGATCCGAAGTCTCCCTTGGCGATAGCTTCACCGATCTGCTTCTTGGCTTCGACAGGGATGCCGTGGCGCTCAAGAACAAGGTCAGGGGAACCTGCAACGATGAAGGCGACCACTACTTTTGCAGCATTAATTGCTTTTGCGGGGTCTTTGTCAATGGAGAAACAGGCGTATGCGGTAACATCGACTTCACTTGGATCACGGCCAACTTTTTCGGCACCCTTGCGGATCTGTTCCACAGCGACCTCAAAGTCCTTCGGGTGAGAAGCGTTGATCAGGACACCGTCTGCAATTTCACCGGCAAGTTCGAGCATCTTGGGACCCTGGGCACCCATATAGATAGGGACATTTCCAACTTTGAAAGCAAGCTTTGCGCCTCCGAACTTGACCATCTCGCCATCCATGGAGACTTTCTGGCCTGAAAGGAAACCTCTGATAGCCTGGATGGATTCCTTGGTGGTTGCAAGAGGCTTTTCCCATGCAATGCCCATGGCATCGAAAGTTGCTTTGTCTCCGGGTCCGAGACCGAGGACTGCCCTGCCGCCTGAAATTTCGGCAATAGAAGCAATGCTTGATGCTGTAATTGCAGGGTTCCTGGTATAGGAGTTTGTAACACCGGAACCAATCTTGATGCTGTTGGTGTTCAAAGCGAGAACGGTTAGAGTGGAATATACGTCACGGTTGTTGTAGTGGTCAGTGATCCAGACGTAGTCGAATCCCTGCTGTTCTGAAAGCTTTGCGTAATATGCGATCTTTAAAGCAGGATCGGCCGGTACAAATTCGATTCCGAACTTCATATTTGGTAACTCCTTTTTAACTACTGCTTAATGCTAGATGGGTCTGTTTTTAGCCCAATATAAAAATATACTTTAAATTATAATTAACATCCATTATAATAGAGGTTAATTATAACCTTTAACTAGAATTCACATAACAGTATTTAAGAATCTATATATAATTAACTGTATTAAAGGATATATATAAAATTGGGAGTATAAAATGGGGTGTATATAAAAACTTGATAAAATGATTTCTCAAGCAGTCCTTTAAAGTGAAGACATGTTAAAGACCTGATTCGCTCAAGAGAAATAATCAAACCATATAAACCTTTTCCAGAAAAGGACATTTTCAAGTTATATTTCAAACTGTAATGATAAGATGCAGGAAAAAATAATTAGCTTATTTTAAAGGAAGTTTTTCTTCTAAGAACAGGAAAAGATTTATATATATAAAAATGTGGGGCGTCGAAATCTGTAGAGTTGCCCATGTTTAATAAGTAAGAAATATTGGGTTTAAAGATAACGAAAATGGAAGAAAAAAGCTTTAAAGCCCTGGAAAAATATATATGAAAAAAATAAGACAGATGTGAATAGAAGGGGAAAATTTATGTTACGTTTTTAAAAATCCTTACAATTATATACAAAGAATGGTCAATATATAGGAGTGTAGATAAAATCCGGAGTAAGTACCGGGAATAACAGGGCAAGGGGAAAGCCCGCTTAAAAGTTTTGGTCAACTACCCCTAAGCTAAAGGACTCAGGAGTTTCCTGCTGAGGGTTTAT
>JBFHIK010000193.1:0-5577 GCA_041596555.1 Methanosarcina sp. | reverse complement strand
GTACTCCCGAGGCGCAATTCGGGCAGCGAAAAGGACCGCGTACTCCCGAGGCGCAATTCGGGCAGCGAAAAGGACCGCGTACTCCCGAGGCGCAATTCGGGCAGCGAAAAGGACCGCGAGCTGTTGCGATTACATCGCAACTCCCAGAAAATCTCCGATCTCCTGTGATCCCGAATCGCAATTAGGGCGAGGCGCAATTCGGGTGAGGCACAATTCGGGGTCCCCAAAGATAAATATATCTGATAGGCATCTATACCCCCGGCATGTCAGCGATATTTGAAATTCTCGACAAGGACGCAGGCGGCAGGATAGGGAAACTCAAGACTCCCCACGGGACTGTTGAGACACCTACTGTCATGCCTGTAGTAAATCCGAACATCCAGCTTATCTCCCCGAAAGAAATGAAAAGTTTCGGGGCAGAAATTCTGATCACCAATTCCTACATCATTTACCGGAAGGAAGAACTGCGGAGTGTTGCCCTTGAAAAAGGGCTGCATGGGCTCCTTGGTTTTGACGGACCAATCATGACAGACTCGGGTTCTTTTCAACTTTCAATATACGGGTCAGTGGAAGTTACAAACGAAGAGATCCTTGCGTTCCAGCAGAAAATCGGGAGCGATATCATAGTTCCACTTGATATTCCAACTCCTCCAGACGTCCACTACAGGAGAGCAGAAGAAGAACTTGCAGTCACTGCCGAACGCCTGGAAGCCGCCCGTAAATTCATTCAGGGCGAACAACTCCTGGCAGGCCCGGTCCAGGGATCAACCTATCCTGAACTCAGGGAAAAGGCTGCAGCTCACCTGAGAGACCTGAACTTTGATGTTTATCCCCTGGGTGCCGTTGTCCCACTAATGGAATCCTATCGTTACGCAGAGCTTGTGGACGTAATTGCCGCAGCCAAAAAAGGGCTTTCTCCAACCTCGCCTGTACACCTTTTCGGGGCAGGGCACCCTATGATGTTTGCTCTTGCAGTCGCTCTTGGCTGTGACCTTTTTGACTCGGCAGCTTACGCTCTCTATGCCAAGGACGGACGTTATATTACTGTAAACGGGACTTATCACATAGAAAAACTGAACTACCTGCCCTGCTCTTGCCCCATCTGTTCTAAATATACTGCCGATGAGTTGAGAAAAGCCAAAAATAAGGAAGAACTCCTGGGAAGGCACAACCTTTACGCAACCTTTGCAGAAATCCGGCTGATCAAGCAGTCCATCAAGGACGGAAAACTGCTCGAGCTTGTTGAACAACGCTGCCGTGCTCACCCGAAACTTCTTGACGGGCTGAAAAAACTCTATACCCACTCTGCATGGCTGGAACAGTTAGACCCTGCCACCAAAAGCACCTTTTTCTACTGCGGACCCGAATCTGCCTCCCGTCCGGAAGTCCTGCGTTTCGGAAAGCGGCTGGAAAGGTTCAGCCTTGAAGGGTCGGCAATTATCCGCACAACTCCAGTAAAAGGGGAGAAAAGCTATGACCAGCTCCTTATCTTCAAAGCACCTTTCGGAGCCTTCCCTGCAGAAATGGAAGAGGTATACCCATTCAATGCCGAGGTCTCAAAGTTTCCGGATTACGAAGCTCTCAGCACCGCCTTTTCAAATCTCCTTAAACTGATAGAGCTTAACCCGAAAGCGAAGTTTACCTTTGTCTGTGAGCGGGAGTTCGAGCATCCACTTCTCGAAAAAATAAAAGAAAAGGCTGAACTGGTCTACAGGGACGCCTGGAAAAAAGAATAAGCACCCCATACCCCCTTAAAGGGACCTGGATATTTTACAGCTTCTTAAATGGTTCCAGGGGTTCTCCTGCATCTCATAAACCCCTCAGTTACCTTTTCATGGCAGAATTCTCCTGAAAAAGAGAAAAAGGAAACTTTTTTGAGATGCCAATGTTTATAGGACTGACTGTAAAAACCCCTGATAACACTAAAAACCAGACAGTTTCCGAAATACAACAACCCCAATAAAAACCAGAAAAGAACAGGTGAAAAGATTGTCCCTTACAGCAAGAATCGGGGAACTCAGCCCCTACCTCCGATTGCTGAGGCCCGAACTCTACTACATGGACCTGACCCTCCCGGCCGCCAGTGCGATCCTTGCTTCATACCTGGCAACCGGAGAGCTGCCCTTAATTGTCCCCTTCGTGATTGCCGTGATAGGAGGCTTTGCGGCCATAACCAGTTCATATGTTTTTAATGACTGTTGCGATGTCGACATCGATACCATAAATATCCCGGACCGTCCCCTGCCTGCCTCAAGAGTCTCGAAGAATTCGGCGATGATGTATGCCCTCTTGCTTTTACTTATCGCAGGTGCGGCAGCCACGTACCTGAACCCGGAATCCCTTGCCGTCCTGTTTATCGCAGCTGCAACTATCACCATTTACTCAATCTTTGCAAAGCGCAGCACCTTCCTGAGCTTCCTGCCTGTCGGCATCTCCTACGGACTCGTGCCTGTGGGTATCTGGCTTGCCTTTGACCCGGCAGGGATTCTGAAAGGCAGCGACGGCGTGATTCTACCCCTGCCTGCAATCTGTTTCGGGCTCATGATGTGCGTTACGGACTGGGCTTTTACTCTGGGAGGCGTTGCCAGAGATGTGGAGGGAGACCGACTAAAAGGTGCCCCCACAATGCCCGTAACCTTCGGAATTCCCTTTACCGCCAGATTTGTGACATTCTGGTGGATTGTCGGAGTTATTGCTTCAGTAATAATAGGCTGGTCAGCCAGACTCGGTCCGGTGTTTTTTGCGGGGGCTCTTGCCTCAGGGCTCTGGATGCTTGCCCAGTGCCTTGATTTTATCAAACACCCAACTCCTGAGAGGGGGGGTGCACTTTTCCTTAACGGCTCAAACTACAGGGCAATAATGTTCGGGTCAATGATCCTGGACGTGGTGCTCTGCATATATCTTGGATCTTATACCTCCATTCTCTGGTAAAAAAGGATAGAAAAAAATGGATGCGGACATTATTGTAATTGGGGCGTCCCCTGCAGGGCTCATGGCTGCCAGAAATGCCTGTGAAAAGGGTGCAGATGTACTTTTGCTGGAAAAAAAGGAAGAGATAGGGAATCCTCCACACCCCGCAAACTCTTTTTTTAAGGGGATGCTTGACAGGTGCGGAGAAAAGGTAGACCCTTCTTATGTCGTGCATTACCTCAAGGGGATGAAGCTCATCTCCCCGGAAGGACGCGAAGTCATAGTAGAAACACCCGGTTATTCTATCGATAAAACGAGATTTGACCGGTTTTATGCTGAAAAAGTAATAAAAACCGGGGTTGACCTCAGGACAGGAATAGAAGTAAAAAGTATCCGGAAAGAGGGAGGGGAATTTGCCATCAGTACTTCGGCAGGGGTGTTCAGGTCGAAACTCGTAGTAATTTCCGACGGCATAAATTCAAAAATGGCCTCCCTTCTGGGCCTGAAAACAATGAAACACCCGGAGGATATTGCCTGGGGAATTGAGCTGGACGTAAAGGCACCAGGGCTCGGTAAGCCTGAAATGTTTGAGTACTATGTAGGAAACCACGCTCCCGGCTGGAAGACCACCTATGCCCCCAGAGGAGGCGATAATGCCGCGATTGGAGCTTATGTGCGCAGATGTGGGAAGGATGCCACACCTTACCTGAATGCCTGGGTGGAGCGTTTCAAAAAGCTTAAAGGGCTCGAAGAACTTGAGGTTGTAAGAAAACTTTCCGGAGGAGACCCTATTGTTACCATACCTGGTGAATACATAACGGATGGGGTAATGGTAGTTGGAGGAGCTGCAGGGCAGTCCGGAATAGGCTATGCTATGAGGGCAGGCCAGATATGTGGGGACGTGGCGGCAGATGCTGTAAAAAAGGGAGATGTCTCAAAAAGTGCTCTTTCGGAATACCGGAAAACCTGGGAAAAGGAGTTTAAGGTCGAGCATTACCTGGGCCGTATAGGGCTTGAGACCTTCAGGAAGATGACGGACAGAGAAATAGATGAAATGATAAGGGTATTTGAAAAAGAGGACCTGTCCTTTATCCACGGCAGCGCCTTTGAACAGGCTATGCAGGTATTTATCTTCACGTTGAAGAAGAAACCCTCAGCCCTGCTGAAATACAGGGCATTCCTGAGGGACAGGTAAACTGGAGACGAAAGGCAAGCTGGAAAAGATAAAACTGAAAAAAATGGACAAAGACAAATCCGGAAAAAAATAGAACGGAAAATACAGAAAGGAAAAAAACTACCAGAAAGCCAGATGCAGGGAAAATATGCAGTACGAGTTTTATAAAAATCCCCTTTTCAGGGTTTATGCTGAAATTGAAGATGGGTGCTTGAAGATGAAAACAGGTGGAGTAGCATCTCCCCTCATGAAAAAAGTCCTTACGGCAAACATCTCGATCTTTGACGGCGAAAAGCCTGCAAATGTAGAAGCTGACCGCCTGATCTATTCTACCTGGATGCCCCCGATTCCGAGTTCGGGCTTTGACCGGCTTGTGAAGAGCCAGCTATCATCAATGTTCGGGAAAAATATACCTGACCAGGTAACAATTTCAATTACAGAGGACTGCCCCAACAACTGTATCCACTGTGCCCTCCCGGATACAAAGAACAGGGCAAAGCTTACACACGAGACTGTTAAAGATGTAATCGACCAGGTGCTCGAAATGGGCACAACATTTATTATTTTCGATGGAGGAGAACCCCTTACCTATCCGGGTCTTGAAACCCTGATAAGTTACGTTGACCCTGATAAAGCCATTGCCGGCATGTTCACCTCAGGAGTGGGTCTGACAGAAGAACGCGCACGAAGTCTTAAAGCTGCAGGGTTGTATTCCCTGACAGTTAGCTTTGACAGCGCATATGAGGAAAAGCACGATTATGTAAGGGGCCGGAAAGGAGTTTTCAAAAGCGCGGTTGAAGCAGTCAAAAACGGACTTGAGGCAGGGCTGCTTGTAAACATATATGTGGTGCTTTCAAGGGATAATGTCAATGAGCTTAATGAACTCTATACCCTTGCAACAGAGCTTGGAGTCCATGAACTATCTTTCTATGAGATAGTGCCAACCGGCAGGTGGATGGACCATGCTTCCGAGATCATGACCCCAAAAGACCTCAGGAAATTTGACACTTTTGTGTCCCGGGCCCAGGAGAAGGAAGGACCCAGGGTTTTTCCAATTCCGCAGGTTATGAAGACCACAGGCTGCATGGCAGGAAAAAAGTGGCTGCACATCACACCTGAAGGAAATATCCTCCCCTGTGCCTGCATTCCTATCCCCTATGGAAATGTTCACATGGATAAAGTAAAAGATGTCTGGAAAAAAATCAGGGACGATCCCGTATATAACGCAAAATGCTGCCTTATGAGAAACCCCGAGTTCAGGGAAAAATACCTGAAGCTTCTGGAGTGAGCTTCGGGTTTTTAAAGCAAATTTCAGATTTTTGAAGCAGGCAGACCTTAAAAATCATAATAGTTCTTTTTTTCCGCATCCTCTATGCGGTCTGAGCTTGCCTGCACAGCAGACAAAAACGAAAGCACAGCCGTACGAAAGTACACTGCAAGAAAGTCAACTGCGTGAAAGTACACTAACAGAATATCAACCGTGAGCTAGGACC
>JBFHIK010000192.1:0-5642 GCA_041596555.1 Methanosarcina sp. | reverse complement strand
TTCTCCACTCTGCTCTGGAAACGAATTTCCGTAGCAGGTAACGTACTTTCGTATCTCCTCTCGCCAATGTTGGATATGCTTGTTATGTGTAACACACCGCCCCTACCTCTCAGGATTTTTAATGCTACACGATAGAGCTGCAAACTGAGGAAGCATTCGCAGGTATCATGACATTTCCAACGTAGTCAATTAAGACTCGGACTGGTCAACCGGGGCACTATTACATGCCTGCCACTTTAGTGATGGGTAGTTGACTTCAGCATCTTGCACCAGATGTTCATATCCTCAAATCCCATTTCGATCCTGCAGTTGTTTACAAGCCTGCCTGTGTAGACATAACCATGGGAAGCAAATGCTGCGTTGATGCCAGGGGACGAAGCCCTGCAGAGGGTATAGGAGATCAAGAAGTTTCTTTCTAAAAGTTCTTTTTCCAGGGCTGTAATAAGCTCTTTTATCAGCCCTTTTCCCCTTTCAGAAGGAATAGTCAAACAGTCGGTGATTTCAGCACTCCTGGTTTTGAGGTCCATTTCTGCCGAGGCAAGACTCACGATTTTCCCTCTTTTTTCCACAAGGAGATAAAGGACATCGGAATCCATGGTTTTGAGCAGGTAGCTTTCCATGTGCAGGGGAGTGGGATAAAAATGAAATCCCTGGCTGTAAAGGGCCGCCATTGCGGAGGCATCCGCCTGGACTGCAGGCCTGAGCGTGTACTTTTCTGGAAGCCGGATTTTCTCTTTTTTTAGTTTCCAGCTCCCTTTTTTCCTGGAATCTCCTGATTTTTGCAGGATTTTTTCAGTTCCTTTACCCTTCCTCAGGCAATTTTTGATTACCTGGTCTTCTTTTTCCTTATTAGAGGAAACTCCTCTGGAATTTATAGGGTAGCTTGAGAAAATATGGCAGTCTTTTCCGGCATAGTATCCCCTGATGATTCCTTCCTCTACATATCCGCAGATTTCAAGCTCATGCCCTTTTTCCGGAGGGGTATATACAATTATTTTTTCCATTTTTTCTGCTTCGACAAGGGCTTCGATGGCTCCGGAGATTTCTTCAAAAAACCCGGTAAAATTCATGATTTTTAATCTTCTATTGTAGTAATCAATTACAAATTCCGCCTTTGCCCCGGACAGTGTCAGCTCTGCTTTTTTCCAGTAGTCAGGAAGTTCTTCTTTAATCTCAAGCGTTAAGGGAACGTTTTTTTCCGCAAAGGGAACGTTTTTTTCCGCAGTAACTCCTCCTTAAGTTTTTAAACATATTTTTTGCTTTAGGAACGCCGGTTTTCCTGATATTTTCCCTTCAAAAACGCTGTTTTCTTTCAAGGCCTTCGGGTTCGATGGATATAATATCATTTTCTTCGTCGTAGAGTTTTGCAAGGCCCATATCACTTTTAAGCCCGGGGTGCTTATCGCAGATTGAACATTTTTGCGGGCACTCTGCGGAGTACTCTGCAGGTTCCGAGTACATGCAGATCACCCCTTCGTAATTCCTGAGGGTGACTCCATTATCCGAATTTGAGATCAGGTAATTGGGTCCGACCGGGATTTTTCCTCCCCCGCCCGGGGCGTCGACCACAAAAGTAGGGATAGCAAGCCCCGAGGTATGTCCCCTGAGCATCTCTATGATCTCTATGCCCCTTGCAACCGAGGTCCTGAAATGCTCAAGCCCAAAAGAAAGGTCGCACTGGTAGAGGTAGTAAGGCCTGGTCTTTATCCTGAGAAGCTCGTGGCAGAGTTTTTTGATTATCGTCGGGCAGTCGTTTACTCCTCTGAGAAGTACGGACTGGTTGCCCAGGGGAATTCCGGCATGAGAAAGCATGTTCATAGCCTTTTTAGCTTCGGGGGTGATCTCTTTTGGGTGGTTGAAGTGGGTGTTGAGCCAGACCGACGGGTATTTCCCAAGGATTTCGCACAGTTCAGGGGTTATGCGCTGGGGCAGGGTTACAGGAGCCCTTGTGCCGATCCTTACGATCTCCACATGGGGAATGTCAAAAAGTTCACTTAAGAGCCAGTCCAGCCTCTCGTCGGAAACAAGCAGGGCGTCTCCCCCCGAAAGCAGAACATCCCTTATTTCAGGGTGCTCCCTGACGTACTCAATCCCCTCCCTGATTACCTTTTCAGAGTAGTCATACTCCCTGTTGCCGACCCTTCTCTTGCGGGTGCAGTGCCTGCAGTACATCCCACAGCGGTTTGAGATCAGAAAAAGCACTCTGTCCGGGTACCTGTGAGTTATGCAGCTCCCCTCTGAGGGAGAGTCACTGTCCTCGCAGAGAGGGTCTTCAAGTTCCCAGGAAGATTTTTGAAGCTCAGCTGAAAGGGGCACAGCCTGCATCCGGATGGGACATCCCGGATCTGCCGGATCAATAAGAGATGCATAATAAGGAGATATCGCCATGGGAAAAACTTCAAGAGCTTTTTTTATATCTTCTTTTTCAGGCTCCGAGAGCGAAATTAATTTTTCAAGCTCTTCCACGGTCGTAATTCTGTGCTTGTACTGCCATTTCCAGTCTGAAAATTCTTCATTAGATGCGTTAAAACAGTTTTTAATTTTAGATATCACTTTCAACCCTCGTGAAAGCTGGAAGAAAAATGAAGGGACAACTGTCCAGAATATAGTAAATGGAATCCTGTTTAGTAAATAAGATCCTGTCTTTTCCAGCTTATTTGAAGAAAAATACGCCTTAAATTGGTAAGCTTTAAGATTTAATACATATATTAAATACTTTTTGTCTAAAGAAGTTTTAATAATTCCCCCTTTTTAAAAATAATTCCGGATAATCTCTATTTATTCAATGCGGTTACTGATTTTAACCTGCGCCGTCCTTTTATAATCATTTACAACTACATTTCTTCTGGCATTCACTATTTTGCCCTTCTGGAGGGGATTATATGCGCATAAAAAGGAAGAAGAGCAATTTTTTCTGGTTTGGGCAGTTTTAGGGAAATAATAATGCAGTTAAAGAGGAATAAAGGCGACAATATCATATTGACTTTTTAAAATGAGTTATTTCAAGGTTTAAGGGTCAAAAAAAATTTTAATGCATCGTAAATCCATTTTTATCCTTATTTTTCCGACTGCACTTCGCATAAATTCTTTTGTTGCCCGGGGTTTCCCTTATTTGTGCTTGATCTTAACCCCTATTTCAAACAAGCAATTATCTTAATCTCGTTGCCGGATCCACCCTGCCCTCTTTGTGATAGGCGTTTCAGGATTTTATCCATTCTATTACAGTCACCCATTTCCGTAGAATTGTGCCTCAAGACCCCCTTTATTTTGTTTCAATATGCCTGGATATGGTTTCAAATTCCCTGAACCCTGCTTCAAAGTATCCAGCTAATTTCTCAGAATAGTTATATATTGCTGCTTCTTCTCAGAAGGGGTCACGGCACCAATGCCATTTATATTATTTGATAACTCAATTTCTATTGATGGAATCGTCACTTCTTGGAGACCTCTTGATTATCTTTGGAATTTCTATTCCGGTGGTTTTTATATTCTCCAGGCTAAAAATCGCTCCACTCGTGGGTTTTTTGCTCGCTGGAATCCTTGCAGGACCTTTTGGCTTCGGTTTGATTCAGGAAGGAGAGAATATAGAACTCCTCGCTGAAATAGGAGTCGTGCTCCTGCTTTTTACAATCGGAATAGAGTTTTCTCTGCGTGATCTTCTCAAACTAAAACGCATTGTGCTTTTGGGAGGAGGGCTGCAGCTTTCCATTACCAGTCTTCTAGTCGCTTTTATTTTCCTCTGGCTGGGATATTCCCGGGAATCCTCGATCTTTATGGGGTTTCTGGTGGCACTCAGCAGCACTGCCATCGTCCTCAAACTGCTGCAGGAAAGAGGAGAAATGTACAGTGCTCACGGAAGAATAGCACTTGGCATCCTTATTTTCCAGGACGTGGCTGCTGTGGTAATTATCCTCCTGACCCCACTCCTTGCAGGAGTCCCGGGGACAGAAACGGCTTTTTTCCAGCTTATTCTCCAGGGCCTGGGACTTGTCCTTTTTACTCTGGTCAGTGCCAGGTATATAGTCCCTTTTCTTATGTACAAGATAGCTCAGACCCGAAACAGTGAACTTTTCCTCCTGAGTGTGGTAGTAATTGGGCTTTCCGTTGCCTGGCTGACTTCCATGACTGGTCTGTCTCTGGCTCTTGGGGCATTTCTTGCTGGCCTGATCATTTCAGAGTCCGAGTATGCAACCCAGGCCCTTGGGAATGTAATCCCTTTCAGGGACATGTTTGTGAGCATCTTTTTTGTCTCCATAGGGTTGCTACTTGACCTGGAAATATTAAGGGAACATCTCTTTCTAATCTTTGCTGCCACCTTTGCGGTGCTGCTCCTGAAGGCTGTGGTAAATGCCCTGAGCACTTTTCTCATAGGTTTTCCTCTGCATACAATGGTCCTGGTCGGCCTTTCCCTTTCCCAGGTAGGGGAATTTTCCCTTATTCTTGCGAACGTAGGTTTTGCAAACGGGCTGGTCTCATCAGTAATCTATCAGGAGTTCTTGAACGTGGCAGTACTTTCAATGGTGCTTACCCCTTTCATCATGGGCATGGGGCATCAAGCTGCGGCTTTTGCCCAGGAGCTTTCCCTTCCTCAGATGCTGAAATCCGGTTGGTACAACGGGTTTGTGGAGCACAGCCTGGAAAAAGAGCTTGAAAACCACCTGGTAATAATAGGTTATGGAGTCAATGGGAGAAATGTTGCGATCGCTGCCCGGGCAGCTTTGATTCCCTACAGCATAATCGACATCAACCCGGATACCGTAAGGAAGGAAAAGTCAAACGGAGAGCACATTATGTACGGGGATGCAGCCCAGAAATCCGTACTGGAACATGCGGGCATCAGGGATGCAAAATCAGTTGTTGTGACTGCAGGCGACCCTGTAAGTGCAAAACGGATCATTGAAGCGGCAAGGAGGCTAAACCCGGAGGTCCACATTATTGCAAGAACCCACTTCCTGAGTGAACTCGACAGGTTTTATGCTATCGGCGCTGATGAGGTCATCTCGGACGAGTTTGAAAGTTCTATAGAACTTTTTTCCCGGGTGCTCAACAGGTACATGGTCCCGGAAAACGAGATTGAAACCGTGAGTGAGCAACTCAGGGCTGACCATTACAGGATGCTTCGTAGCCCTGAAATACACCGGAAAAGTGTCTGTGAAATTTCCCTTGACTTTTCCGATGTAGAAATCCGAAGCGTAAGAGTAGGAAAGCATTCGGAAGCCGTAGGACAAACTTTAGGGAGCCTCCAGATCCGGAAAAAATATAGAGTTTCTGTACTTGCAATTTCCAGGAAACACAGGCTTATTTATGATCTGGGAGCTGAGACAGAACTTAATCCCAATGATATCCTGCTTATAATAAGCCCCCAGGAAAGGCTTGAAGAATTTAGAGAACTTTTTGAAGATCGGATGTGAGAAGATTCCTTTTCTTGCGAATAATTTCTCTTCCTGTATGGGTCTGAAAAATGGTAACAATGGTAACTAATATAATCATCTGATACTATCAATTAATATATTCATATAAAAGCTGGAGATTGACTAAAGTGGCATTAGTGACTAGAACCGAGCAAATACAATTTAAATCCGAAACAATCTCAGGTCTAGCTCACGCATCCAAAAACCTGTTTAATAGTGCAAACTACATAA
>JBFHIK010000191.1:0-5656 GCA_041596555.1 Methanosarcina sp. | reverse complement strand
TGAAGCAGGAAGCTCCTTCCTCAAAAACTCAAGCCGTCAGGCGAGAGTTTTAGGGAGGGGTAGTTCACGAAAAGCAGATCTCTTATTAATGATTGTAAAAAAGTTCCAGGTCACAAAGCAGCCAGGTTTTTTCCTGCGAAGGATGTCTCTATTCTTAATACCTTATTTTCCTGCGGTGAACTACCCGCTAAATCTAAAGATTTAACGGGCTTCCTGTGCCATTCTTCGGACTATTGTCCATAAGTCAGGCAGGCTCTACCCCGTGTCCGGTGAAAAATATGTACTTGAGCTTCCTTTCGGATTCCAGTTTTTGCTGGCACAGTCTCCAGCCCTTTGAGAGTGAGTCTGATCGTGAAATTTGCCCTGTTAACCAACTTGCTTTCGCATTGTGGAGACCGCAAAATATCACTATCCAGTGCCTGGGAATCGCTTTGGGATTTCAGCACAGGGCAATAGACTTAAAAATAGGGATAAGTTTGCAGAATAAATAACAAGAGCAAGTGAGGAAGTCGACGCTTATATCCCATAGTAATAAAGAGTTTATGGGTTTTACGCTTCTTCCTTAAACCCGATCTCTCATTATTTTTTTATCTGGAGTAACCTGTTTGCTCAGATTCTATCCTTATATGAAATTTTAAAATGGTAGTAAGTTTAAAATGGTAGTAAGGGTCAGAAATGGCATTCCTGACCCAATCATGTTTTCTGCTAGCTTTCCGGTTTTTTGTTCCAGGACACTGGCGCATTTCCAATCTTTGTCTCTA
Source organism: Methanosarcina sp. (assembly GCA_041596555.1). Taxonomy (GTDB): domain Archaea; phylum Halobacteriota; class Methanosarcinia; order Methanosarcinales; family Methanosarcinaceae; genus Methanosarcina. Next base: position 4,895 of record JBFHIK010000191.1, on the reverse strand, counting down.
AATCTATGAAATACTCGTTATTGTAGTAATACCAGATTTCCACAGCCGGGTACTCACTTTTGAGAAATTCCTCGTAGTCGATATCCGATGAATCCGCAGGTATCAGTTCTGAGCTTTCGTCATCGTAGTATGGTCCGTCCGTAGGGTCCAGGGGGAACCACCCTCCGTCCTCATAAACCTCCACCCAGGCATGCCCGCCGCTTACATCTCCGAAATCGACTTTTCCTATGGCAACCCGCACTGTGCTTTCGTTGTATTCCCCTGAAGCTATCAGAAGGGAAGTCAGGGTATTTGCCTGTTCCTCACAGTCACTTGCAGGTTCCCCACATACCGGGCTGCTGGAATAAGCAGGGGTCTCTTCCAGGAATTCAGTAGGGGTAAGCCACTGTTCTTCTTCATCATTCAGTGTTTTGTCTGAGACCCAGGTCCAGGAGAGAGCTGCTTCATAAATCTCGTATTTATCGTCAAGGTCGTTTTCTTCCAGGTAAGAGTTTACAGCTTCAGCATCTGGCGTGACATACATCTGGTAGTTCGATGTAACATCTTCCCATTGTGGTGTCTGCTCTTCCGCGAATTTATTCAATTCGTCCCGGTCAGGGATTCCTCTTCTTACAGGCTCTTCTCTGCTCATGGCAGGAGGCAACTGCCCCGATCTTTCCCTCATGAAATCCGGCTGGTTATTTTGCGCCATATCTACTTCCCTGGCAGGCTGATTAAATTTCAAGTTCCAGCTTCGAACAGCACCATTTCTATATTTAACAGCACTTATAAGGTTAAAGTATCGGCTTTCCAAGATCCGGCTCTCGGCGGATGAGTAAGAAGTAATATCACCTGCAGTGGCTTCACCGGAAGTAACACTTCTGGAAATAGCCTTATAAATACTGGTTATGCCATCGTTTTCCCGGCTGGTTCCGTAAGCTTCTGCCCCCAGGTTTTCGCAGGCACAGACAGATCCTACCATTATAAGAGCAACCAGCAAAATTATACTACCTTTTTTCATTCTGTTACCTACCATTCAGATCCATTCATTTAAGTCTCTTGATTCCAATTTGTATCCATATACTTCATACAAAATTCAGTTTTTCTTTCTCTTATTTTCTTGAGGTTCTTTCTGTGGATTTCAGGTTATCTCAGATTTTCCAGTTTTAACATGATTAGAAATTTTAATATGTCCGGAAGCTTTGATATGTATAGAAATATTCCGAATAATGTCCGTACAATCCTCTTCCCCAGTCCAGAGCCCCGTTTTCTGAAGAAGTGATGAACTGAATGCTCTGATTTCCGCTAAGCAGGGATAATCCCATTGCCATATACCGGTCTGTCACCACAAAGAAAGGCAGGTTTACATCCCTGCTGCAAACGAACAGTTCAGCGTTTTCGGTTTCTATAAGTTTTTTTGTTTCATCAGGGAAGTCATTGAATAGCCTTTCAACTACCTGTTCTGTCACACATAGGGAGAATTTTAAGCCTTTTTCCGTCAACTCGGAATAAAGGAGCAGGATTTCCTGATACAAACAGGAGCAGAAAACCGAGATTTCATCTGAAGTCCTTAAGCTTTCCAGAATTGCCTGCGGGATTTCGAAGGAATTTTCCGCATTCGATTCGATCAGTTCAAACCTGCCCAGTTCTTCGAGCCTTCGCAACAAAAAATCGGGGATAGGGGTCAGGTCGTGCTGCATCAAATACCCCATATTTTCTTCAAAGAAAGCCAGCGAATCAAGCAGGTCTTTCATATTCTTGATTATCGGCATTGCCATTCCCGATAACCTGTATTCCCCGTTTTCTTCCTCAAGAAGCCCGGAATATAGCAGTTTATTTATATGGAACCTGAGAGAGCCTGAACTTATGTTAAGTGAACTTTTAATTTCCTCAAAACTTCCCGGTTTCTTTTCTATCAGTATGAGTATATCTCTCCTTTTTTCAGAGAGAGTCGCCAGGTCAAGAAGATTCATGTTATCCCATCTCCATTTTATTCTTGGCAAAAATTTTAAGAGAAAGGGTCAACCCTCTCCCTTAAAATTTTTTCTTCCCACTGAATTCTCTGTTCCCCCTTTTTCTCTGTCCCACTTTATTCGTACCTTAGTGCATCTACTGGTTTTAGTTTCGACGCCCTGTAAGCCGGAACTACACCGGAAGCCACACCTATTACGATTGCAAGGGCAAGCCCGAAAGCCATCAGGTCAGGAGCAAGAGATATACCTGAAGAGCTTTCCCCTCCTCTCATCAGGGTCACGCCAAGGTAAGGGAAGAGAGTGGAAACAAAAGCTCCAAGGATTACCCCAAGGACACCTCCGACAAGCCCTACCATTGCGGAGTTAAAGAGGAAGATCATGAGGATATCTCTGTTTTTAGCTCCTATGGCTTTCATCGTGCCTATTTCCTTTGTCTTTTCAAGGACAGAGGTAAACATGGTGTTGGCAATACCTACGGCTCCCACAAGGAGGGAGACGGCTGCAATAGCTCCGAGGAAGAGGGTCATCGAACTCGTCATTTCAGTAACAGACTCAGCCATGGACTTTGAAGCGCTTACTGAGAAGTCCCTGTCATCTTCGCGTATAATGTGCCTTGATGTCATGAGCCTGTCCTCAATGTCTTCCATCAGCCCGTCTACAAGGTCTTCACTCTTGGCTTTTACCGTTATAGTATCGAAGACATCATCTTCCGCATCATCAATCAGGTTTACTGCCGCATCGATCGGCATGTAAAGGCTCCTGTCGCCCTGACCCTCTTCTGTAAGAATGCCAACAACTCGCACTGATTTTCCGTTGATTGTTATTACCTGATTTACCCCGATGTCCTGGTCATAAACCCCACTGGCAATGCCGCTGCCTATGACTGCCACATACTTATCAGAGGGTTCGAGCAGCCTTCCGGAATCTGTTTCGAGGGTGGTCATGTACTGCCAGACCTGGGGGTCGACCCCTGTGATTGTCAAAGTTGCATTTTGCGCGGCATAAATCACCGATTCGCTGCCTGAAATCTGCCCGGCTATATACTCTATCCCATCCAGTCCCTGAAGGGAGTCAATGTCATCATCGGTTAGTTCAACATCTGTTGTCGTACCGCTGGAACCACCACCTCCTGGACCGGGCATGTTTGAAGATGCTTTGGTATATCCAGGGGAAATGGTTATCAGGGTAAGGTCCATTTCGGCAAGCCTGCTCTGCACCTGCTCTTCCATAGCATCCCCGAGGGAGAGGATGCCAACAACAGACCCGATCCCTATAACTATCCCGATAATGGTCAGCCAGCTCCGGAGTTTGCTGTGCAGGAGCATGTTCAGGCCCATCTTCAGGTAGGTTGAATTTCTCATTTTGCATCCTTCCGTGCTCTGTGGATGTTGATTTTTCAGTCTTTTGACGTTTCATGGACGTGTGTCTCATGGGCGTCTTTCTGTTCTTCAGGTGTTTTGCCGGCTGCAGTTATCCTGTTGCCTTCAGGCTTTTTGTTTCCGGATTTTTTGTCTTTCCTTTCCCGGATCTTTTCCTGTATTTTTTTCCGGTATACGAATGCTCCACCTGCAAGCACTATTAATGCAACATAGGGCAGGTATGAACTGATGCCACCACTGTTGCCAGGTCTTCCTGTCTGTGGATTCATGGTTCCGCCGGTAATCTCGAGTTCTACTTCCTTATCGACGGTTATTCTCTCTCCTTTTGCATCCGTATATTCAATCTGGACTAACAGGGGATTGTTTTCCACAGAGGCAGCGGTTAAATTTTCTCCTTCGGCACTTGCTCTTGCGGTACCCGGTCCATCTGTACTACCTTCAGCTCCTGCAGCACTCTGTGTGCTCGCAACGTCAAAGGAAGCGATTGTGTAGTCTCCTTTCTCAAGGTTCCCGACAATTGTTGAGGAACTTCCTGATACTTTGTAATTTTCCTGGTCCGGAATCGAGACTTTCACCGAATATGCAATATTGTTGCCCACGTTCGCAACTGAAAGAGAAATCTCTCCTTCATCGCTTTCCGAAAAGGATACATCAAAGTCGGTTTCCCCGCCTACGAAAACTCCTGCTGTTGTATTGATAGTTTGTTCATTTGAGTCATAGTCTTCAAGGGTAAGGGTTATGTCAAGAGTGTAAAGGCCCGGATCCGCGTTTACATCTGCCATTACGGAATAACTAACGGTTACGGATTCGTCTGCATCCAGGTACTTGATGTACTTGGTATTGTCCGAATATACCGGGAGGATCACACCCTCAGGGTCTTTCCAGGAAACGACCATGTTCTTCAGAGGAGAAGTTCCGGTATTGGTTATGATGAACTCGAGAGTTTCCTCTTTTGCTATGTCGATATTCGCCTTGTCTATGGTCACAATCTGCGCGTATTCTTTGCCTCTTACGTCAATGTAGACTGTTTTTGTAGTGGTGTATGTAGTTGCAGAAGATCCGGACCCGGTTTTATAGGTAGTTGTAATGTCTACGGAATACGTACCGGCAGATGCATTGGAATCTGTCATGAGCTTGAATTTAAGGACACCTCCCTCGTCATCGTCCTGCCGTGCATTCAGATAGGAGATATCTTTTTCAAGAGCTTCTCCGGAAACTTTGGAGAAAGGATATTCCGGATCAACGGTGACAGTAATATCTTTCGCATCCTTTGTTCCCACATTCTGCGCGCTGACAGTAAGCTCAACGGTTTCTCCGGGGCGAGCAGTTTCAGGGTTCTGATTGGTTAAATTGACTTCCAGGGATGAAGACGTTATATCCCCTGTAGACCCAAGAGCTGTTCCAGCCCCCATGCATATGAATGCTGAAAACAGCAGCAAAATTGTTAGCAAAGAAAACTTTTTCATTTTTATTCCTCCTTTTCGTTTTTCATTCGTTTTTCAATTTTTTCGATTTCACCGTCTCTTATGTACACAACTCTTGTCGCGTATTTTACCAGTTCCAG
>JBFHIK010000190.1:0-5659 GCA_041596555.1 Methanosarcina sp. | reverse complement strand
GATAACAAAGAGTTTCGAACTTCAGGACTACTGGATAAAAGGAACAGAACTTTCCGGATTCTGGGCAGATCTGCTCAGCAAAGAAGAACTGACGGTTGAGGTAAATTACAGGCCTGAAAACAAAAAAACTTTCAGCCCGGCAGAAACCGAAACTCTTATCCGCGAAATCTGCGGGAAATGCGACAGCTTTGAGGCTCAGCTTCCCGAAAATATAAAATGTGAAGTCACCTTCAAAAACTTCGGGGGAAACGTCTATAAAACCGACCAGCCTGGTTTTGGACTGCAGCCAGGGGAAATAGACGAAGTTAAGGTTGCTTACCGCTTCTATGTAGCTTATTATGTTTAGTCAAGTTTAACAGTTAATTAAATTTAACCACAGACTCTATCAACCGGCAAGAATATTATTCGACCAAAATATCACCCAGCCAAAAAACCAAATAAAACAGGTAAAGGAGCGTGAAAAATGCCTCAACCAGGGAAAAACCCAGGTATTGCTGCAGTATTGTCATTCTTCATCCCGGGCCTCGGGCAGATCTATAACGGGCAGATAATGAAAGGGATTATCTTTATCATTCTCGCCTCGTTTTTTGGCTTCCTGACAGTAGTTTTAATCGGATACATACTCTATCCGCTGTTCTGGATCTACAACCTTTATGATGCCTACAATACTGCCAGGGAAATTAATGAGAGATATGGAGGATACTATTAAATAAGAGGATATTACTGAAGTCAACTACCCGCCAATAAATTGGCAGGCATGTAATATTGCTTCGGTTGACCAGATTAAGTCTTAATTTACTACGTTGGATTTGTCATAATTTTGTACATAAGAAAAACATCTTCTGGTATCAAATCTACATTTTCTGGTATTAAATCTACATTTGATACAAGCAAGATTTTTCCCGCTTTTTCCAGACCCTTGTTGAACTTCTTACTTATTATGGAGTGGAAAATATAAAGAGACAGCGGGAGACAGCTCAGTTGGAACAGTTATCCCCTATTTGTGGCAGATTTAAGGTTATAACTTGATTGCTACAGTTTTTCTCTTTTAATTTCGTCTGCCAATAAGAATAATAACATTTATCTTATATATCCCGGGTTCCACCGAAAATACTATATCTCTTGATAAATATTTGATCCTTTAGAGAGATCTATTTGAGGCAGAAGGGTATAAGCATTTCATATATTCCTGGGCTATCTGCTCTCATTTAAGATTACAAACTCATTTAACATTTTAAAAACTTGAATATGTAGGACGGTTTAAATATTTTTGTTCTAATTTCCGGGAGTGCAAAACGAAATGGAATTCTCTGTACTGGCACACGTTGATGTAATTCTTGGCTTTGCCATTCTCATCCTTACCATATTCTACAAATTTGAAGTCCCTCCTGTAATGGGCTTTCTTGTAACTGGAATGCTGATAGGGCCGTATGGGCTTGGGATTCTGGACAGCGAACTGAACATGGAGCTGAATGCCGAACTCGGCATCATTTTCCTGCTTTTTACTATCGGAGTCGACCTTTCCTTAAAAGAGCTCTGGAAGATGAAAAAGGCTGTAATGATAGGTGGGGCTCTCCAGATCCTCTTTACAACGACTCTTGCCCTCATTGTCTGCACAGGACTGGGGTTTAGTTCTGCAACATCGGTTTTTATAGGGTTCCTGATCTCGCTTAGCAGTACTGCAATAGTGCTTAAAGTCCTTCAGGATAGAAATGAAGTCTATACTCCACATGGAAAAACCTCGCTTGCTATTCTGATATTTCAGGACCTTGCAATCGTACCCCTTATCCTGATCACTCCAATACTTGCAGGGAGTTCTGTGAGTTTTGAGGGAGCACTTCCTAATATTTTCTTCAAGGGTTCTCTGATCATTCTGGTTTTTATCCTGAGTGCCAAGTTTCTTGTCCCCTGGATATTTTACCATGTAGGCAAGACAGGCAGCAAACAGCTGTTCTTTGTCAGTGTTGTTTTTATTTGCCTATCAGCAGCTATCTTTACCTCCAGCATTGGGCTCTCCCTGGCTCTTGGAGCCTTTTTAGCCGGGATCGTGATCTCAGGGTCTCAATATAGCCATCAGGCAATGGGGAATATCCTGCCGTTGAAAGACATGTTCATGAGCTTTTTTTTCGTGTCTATAGGCATGCTTCTAGATATCGGTTATCTGCTTGATCACCTTCCTCTTCTTATTCTTGCAACGGTCACGCTCATTGTCATAAAATTAATAGCCGGAATGGGTGTAACTTTCCTTCTTGGGTCTCCTCTCCGTACAACTATACTGACAGGGCTTGCCCTGTCTCAGGTAGGAGAATTCTCTTTTGTCCTCTCCAGGCTGGGACTTGAATATTCTCTCCTGACAAAGGAAACCTATCAGGCGTTTCTGGCAGTCTCCATCATTACTATGGGAGTTACCCCCTTTGTGATCAATGCTTCTTACAGGCCTGCTGAGTTCATTGTCAAAAAGGCTTCAAGCACGGCTTTTGGTATGAAACTGGTACAGGGCATTTATTCAGAGCCCCTTGATGCTGAAGAACAGGCCGAGCCTCAGCTAACAGACCACCTTATAATAGTAGGGTTTGGCTTTTCCGGAAAGACAGTCTCGAAGGCTGCAAAAGCCGCAGGTATTCCCTATATTATTATTGAAATGAACCCTGAAACCGTGAAACAGGAGAAAGCAAAAGGAGAAAAAATACAGTATGGAGACGCAACCTTCGGGGCTGTCCTGGAACATACGGGAATAAAGAATGCAAGAGTCCTCGTAATTGGCATATCTGACGCAGCTGTTACAATGAAAATTGTAGAGAAGGCAAAGGAGCTAAACCCCAGCATCTGCGTCATTGCAAAGGTCCGCGACCTTCAGGAAATGAAACAGCTCAATGCCCTGGGCGCGGATGAAATAATCCCTGAAGAATACGAGACCTCAGTAGAGATCTTTGTCCGGCTGCTTGAAAAGTATCTTGTCCCGAGGGAAGATATTGAAAAAATGGTAGATGATGTGCGGGCTCACGGTTACAGGAGACTGCGAAAACTGGTCGTTGACCCTGGCATTGACAGCAGGTTCAGCATAAAGGACGGGCTTCCGGGAATAGATATTCAGGTCCTCAAAGTAAGTAAAGGATCTGATTTCGATGGAAAAACCCTTGCAGATCTGGAATTCCGGAAAAAGCATGGTGTAACCGTACTCTCGGTCCGCAGGAGCTCGGAAATGATCTATACTCCAGATGGGGAATTCCTTCTTCAGGCAGATGATGCCTGTATCCTCCTGGGAAAACCTGAGGAACTGTATGATGTAAGAAAGTTTTTTGAAAGTGCCCGGGAATAACCGGCACTATTCATCTTATTTTACTTTTTCCCCTGCAATTTCTTTATAATTTTTCTTTTTCCACACATACAAATATATCATATTTTTCTTTTTCCATACATACAAATATATCATATCCGTCCAGACTTTTCCCCATGCGCAGGATAATTCTCGCGTCTGCATCCCCAAGACGAAAAGAACTGCTTAAACAGCTGATTGGAGACTATTTTGTTGTTTTTCCCAGTTCTTATGAAGAACCTCCTCTGCCGGGGCTGAACCCTGAAGAGCTTCTTCTGAAACACTCTGTAGAGAAAGCCAGGAATGTGGCAAAACACTTCGATTCCGGGATTGTAATCTCTGCTGATACGTCGGTGCTCTATAATGGAGAAATTCTGGGAAAACCGCACCTGCCAGAAAAAGCTGAAGAAATGCTGAAAAAGTTAAGCGGAAAAAAGTTCAGGGTCGTAACCGGGCTTACTGTTCTGGACCTTGACAGTGGAATTGAAGTAAGTGAAACCGAATCAACAAATGTCTGGCTGGCTGAATTAAGCAAGGAAAAGATTTCAGCTTACGTCAGGACAGGAGAACCTCTGGATAAAGCAGGGGCTTTTGCAGCTCAGGGAAAAGGGGCGGTGCTGGTGGAAAAAGTGGAAGGTGATTTTTTTAATGCAGTTGGGCTCCCTCTTTTTCGGCTGGGAAAAATTCTGGAAAAGCTTGAGGTGTCGGTGTTTGAAGAAGACTTTTCCTGACTCTTCTTTCTCGTTCGGAGGTTCAGGCTCTTTTATTAGGTTTGCCAGGCGCTGCAAAAGTAATAAAGCAATTGGAAGTAATAGTAGCAGATAGGACTAATAGCGGATAGAACTAATTTAGCCGGCGTTAAGTAAGCAGAGGTGTTCTGAATGTTGCAAGTCTACAATACCCTGACACGAGAAAAGGAAATATTCAAACCTGTAAAGGAAAGCGAGGTTTCGATTTATGCCTGCGGGCCTACGGTCTACAATATGCCCCACATAGGTAACTACCGGACCTTTCTTATGACGGACAATATCGTGCGGACCCTCGAATACCTCGGGTACAGGGTAAAACTTGTGATGAACATTACGGACATCGATGACAAAACTATCCGGGACTCAAAAGCAGCCGGGATGTCTCTTAAGGAATTTACGGATAAATACACGGCAGAATTCTTCAAAGGCCTTGATATGCTGAACATAAAGCGGGCTTTTGCATACCCAAGAGCTACGGAAAACGTTGACGGTATGATTGAACTTGCACGGAAACTGATCGAAAAGGGGATGGCTTACGAAAAAGACGGTTCGGTCTATTACAGGATTTCAGGGTTTCCGGAATACGGCAAGCTTTCAAAGCTCGATTTTGATAACATCATAATTGGCGCGTCTGTGGATGTCGACGAGTATGATAAGGACAACCCGAGGGACTTTGCCCTCCTGAAAGCCTCGACGCCTGAAGAAATTGAAAGGGGGATCTATTATGAAAGCCCCTGGGGAAAAATCCGCCCTGGCTGGCATATTGAGTGCTCGGTAATGGCAATGAACAGTTTCGGTCCGACCCTGGACATCCATACAGGAGGCGTGGACCTGATCTTCCCTCACCACGAAAACGAGATCGCACAGTCCGAAGGTGCGACCGGAAAGCCCTTTGTATGCAACTGGATTCATGGAGAGCACCTTATAGTTGAAGGGGCGAAGATGAGCAAGTCCCTGGGAAACGTTTTCACCCTGCCCGAGGTCGTTGAGAAGTACGGGGGCGAGGTTGTACGTTTCATGTTTCTTTCAGTGCACTACCGGAAAAAGCTGGACTATTCCGAAGCCTTTGCAGAAAATGCAAAAAACAATTATCTGAGGCTTAAAGAGACCCTCGATAACCTCGAATTCGCCCTGAAGGGTGCAGATGATGAATCATACTCTGGAGACCTGGAAATCCTTGAAGCCCTTCCGGAACTTGAGGCCCAGTTCAGGCAAGCCCTTGAAGACGATTTAAATACCCCAAAAGCCCTGACCGTTTTCAGGGAACTTTCGCGCACAGCCAACTTATACCTTGAAGCCGGAAAAAATAGGGACGTTCTGGAAAAAGTTTACTCCGTTTACAGGCAGTTTTCGGATGTCCTGGGTCTTTTTGCACAGACCGGCAAAGAGGAAATCCCGGAAGAAGTGGTCAGGCTTGTGGAGGAACGTGAGGCTGCCCGAAAAAATAAAGACTGGGAAACTTCCGATGCCCTCAGGGAGAAAATAAAGGCACTGGGTTATGTCATACAGGACAAAAAAGAAGGGCCGAACGTAAAGAAAGCCGAAGAGAGTTAAAATGCATAGGTATTGAAAGAAAATGCATAGGTATTAAAAG
>JBFHIK010000189.1:0-5665 GCA_041596555.1 Methanosarcina sp. | reverse complement strand
AGCAGTATTACTTTATTTCCTGCTTCGGATGCTTCTGCCGGTATTGTGGACTCTCTTTTTGATCGTTGTTTTAGTTTTACTTTTGAAGATAGTGCTGGAAAAAATTTAATCAAAGTTGCGGTGGCGCAAAAATATTCTGTTGCTTGCAGTGGGGGTCACAAGCGTATTTTTAATTTTATTTATAATTTAAGTTGTATATAGCGGGCTGTTTCTTTTAAAAATTCTTCAAAGTACTAACTATTAATCTCTTTTTAGTAGCAGTTGACTCTATATTATTAATGTTCCTTTTTTCATCGTTTACTAATGATTCCTGCTTTGAAATGTTTGGATCAGGTACAAACGTTGCAATAAGAAGTATAGCAAACGCTATAAAAACAATATTTATTATTGTATCGGCGAATACCCTGGAGAAAAAGCTGACTATGGCCAGTAAACTGAATATAATAGCGAAGTATATAATCCCTATAAATATATATTTAAACAGTCTGCTCAGGATTGTAAAATCTTTCTCACCCACTTCTTTTTTGCATGATACCATTCCTAATCCCAGAATAAGAAATAGTAAATATGATCTGTTATCTGTGGTTACCGCAACAAGTAATAAAAATAAAGATAATATTGCAATAATATTATGAATTAACTTTAAGGATTTTAATTTATTTAATTTTTTAGATGTTTTATATAAACGTAAATTTGCATTATGTAAATCAGTATCCAAATATTCTAAATTATTTTTAGATGAATTCTTTAATTCAATTAATTCTTCTCTAATTTCTATTAGTCTTTTATTTATGACTGATATCATTTCTAAATTTTCCAAATAATCAAAATAACTATTGTTTTTCATTTTTCTTTGAATTTCGATGACGTCAGATTTTGTTTTTTCAATCATTTTGTCAGTAGATTCAGGCAGTTTTAAAGTATGCAACAAATTTGTATATTGTTTAAAGTTGGTTTCTAAAGAACTAAGTTCGGTCTCTGTTTTTAATTGAGTTTCCCGCAAAATATCGTGAATTAAATCTGAAACATAGGGTTTAACATTTTTGTACATGGGGTCAATCAAAACTCTACTGTAATTATTTTTGTCTTGTAGTATGGCTATTCTGAGGTAAGTAAGCATCTCTTTAACATCGTTATCCAAAAAAATCATTCCTTTAATAATTTTGGCTGGCGATATGCCAGAAATGCGGCATATTGATAATTATATACAGGATCGTTAACCAATTTTAAACTTTCTCTTATTTTTTTGATAGCCATCTCAATATTTTCCATGCAAAAATAAACTCGACTGATAAGGTAAAGGCAATACCCTTTATGGCTGTCATTTACTTCTTTTCTATTTGAAACCGTTATCGTGCTCGCTTCTTCAAAACTTTCCAATGCCTTCTCTAATTTATCTAATCGAACGTATGTGTGCCCTCTTAATAGATAAATTCTATAATCATCTGATTTTAGATATTCTGCCTTTTCAAGTGTTTCAAGACATTTCATTAATCGTCCATCTCTAAAATTATTTACTGCTTCATTGTAACGCTGGAGATATTCAATATAAAGAGAGTTTTTAAATAATTCGCATATCCCTGTTAAAACTTCTATATTTCTTTCCATTTTACGCATTATTGCATAATGATTATTGCTAATCTCATTTAGCAAATTTTCAAACCCTTCAGATATTGCTGTCTCAGAACTTCGTATATTGGTCACAATATTTTCAATTTCGGAGGATACTAATTTTCCATTTTCTTCTATTGCTGATACATTTAGATGGCCAATTTTTTCCAAAGTTAAGGTTTGGTTACTCAATGATTTAATGCTTTGATCCTGTGCTTGTAAAGGGCAATAACCTGGAGAGTGATCTCCTCCGCAATAAAAGCAGTAAGACATTTTATCGCCTCAATAATAAACATTCTTTACTCTTTGAATAAATTATAATTTTCAAAACAGAACTTCTTTAAAGTTGTTATCTTTAAAATTGTTAATAATATATTTTCTGCCCTCACTTTTCTGCCCGGATTCTTTTCTGAATACTGTATAAAGTGTCCATATAATATATATATTTAATATGTGTTAATTTTATTCACAGTTAGGATATAAAAATCATAAATAGTAGGCAATTTGAACCCTCAATTAAAATCTGTAAAATTTCTACTGAATCACAATTTTAATCTAAGCCTGAAGGATAGAGCATGGGAATGCCCTGACTGTATAAAAAAGCATTATAAGGACATAAATGCTGCTATCAACATTAAGAAATTCTCATTAAAGGATCAAATATAATAGTCACCTGATCCCTGCGGAACGCAGGGGATGAACCTGGGTACTTGTTAACAATTTTTGACCCTGTAATGAAATTCAAAGGAGGAACCCGGATGCTTCTTCATACGGGACAGGTTTCAAAAAAGCCGGATATTATAAAATTTAATTCATAGTTAATAAATAAAAGTGTGTGCCAGATTAAATAAAAGTGGGTGCCAGATTTCTCTGGCTTCACTTTTCTTTCAAAAACTCATCAATTGCTTTTGCAGCTTTCTTCCCTGCTCCCATTGCACTGATTACGGTTGCTGCGCCTGTAACCACATCTCCGCCTGCAAATACTCCGCATTTGGAAGTTGCGCCGGTTTCCTCGTCAGCAACGACAGTCCCCCGTCTGTTCTGTTCAAGGCCTTCTGAGCCTTTGAAAATGATCGGGTTCGGAGAGGTACCTATGGCGATAACCACAACGTCTGCAGGGACAAGGAACTCCGAGCCTTCTACAGGAACCGGGCTTCTCCTGCCGGATTTGTCGGGTTCTCCAAGTTCCATTTTTATGCATTCTACGCCTGTAACATTGAACTTTTCGTCGCCGAGAATGCGGACAGGGTTTGTAAGGAACCTGAAGATTATACCTTCTTCTTTAGCGTGCTCGACTTCTTCCCGGCGGGCGGGCATCTCGTCTTCGCCGCGGCGGTAGACTATACTTACTTCTTCTGCACCCAGACGGAGAGCAGAGCGGGCGGCATCCATTGCCACGTTTCCGCCTCCTACAACCACAACCTGCTTTCCGCACCTTACTCTGGTGTCGTACTCGGGGTCATAGGCTTTCATGAGGTTTACGCGGGTCAGGAATTCATTTGCGGAATATACGCCGCTGAAGTTTTCGCCCGGAATTCCCATAAAGTTAGGAAGCCCTGCGCCTGTGCCCAGGAAGACCGCGTCAAACTCCTCGCAGAGTTCGTCCAGGGTCTTTATCCTGCCGATGACATAATTGGGCTTAACCTCTACCCCAAGCTTTTCGATGTACTCTACTTCCTGCCGCACAATTTCTTTTGGCAGCCTGAACTCGGGGATGCCGTAACTCAGGACGCCTCCGGCTTTGTGCAGAGACTCAAAGATTGTGACTTTGTGGCCAAGCTTTGCAAGGTCTGCTGCGGCAGTCAGGCTTGCAGGCCCGGAACCCACAACTGCTACCTTCTTGCCAGTGGGAGGCATAGCCTCAGGAGCCTTCACGCCTTTTTCGCGCTCATAATCTGCGCAGAAACGCTCAAGCCTTCCGATTGCAACGGGCTGCCCTTTCTTGCCCAGCACACAGAGGGCTTCACACTGGGTCTCCTGGGGGCAGACGCGCCCGCAGATGGCAGGGAGGGTGTTTGTGGTTTTTATTTTCTCGATTGCCCCTTCAAAATCTTCTTCACAGACCATTTTGATAAAGCCAGGGATATCCACATTCACAGGGCAGCCTTCAACACATTTTGGGTCCTTGCAGGCAAGGCATCTGGAAGCTTCGGCAAGAGCATCTTCTTTCGTGTAACCGAGGGTTACTTCATTAAAGTTCTTTCTGCGCTCGTCAGCAGGCTGCTCTGGCATCGGGGTCCTTTCTTTCTTTGCTTTTCCTGTCTTTTCTTCCTGTAATCCACACATGTTTCATCCCCTCCTTCTCAGTGCAGTCCACATCTGCATTTCTCTTCGTATTTTTCCACAGCTTCCGTCTCTTCGCCGCGGTACATTGCAAGCCTGTTCATGAGCTGGACAAAGTCAACCTTCCGGGCGTCAAATTCAGGTCCGTCAACGCACGTAAACTTTGTTTCTCCGTCGACCGTAACCCTGCAGCCTCCGCACATCCCGGTCCCGTCTACCATTATGGAATTAAGGCTGACAAGGATTTCCACATCATAGGGGAAAGCAACTCCTGCCCCCACTTTCATCATGATTGGTGGGCCTATAATTACAACCCTTGCAACCTTTTCGCCGCTGTCCAGGATCCTTTTCATGATATCGGTCACAAACCCGTGGTGCCCTTTTGACCCGTCATCGGTTGCTATGTACAGTTCGGAACTGGCTTTCTCCATTTCGTCTTCAAGGATCAGAAGGTCCTTGTTTCGGGCTCCTATAATTGAAATTACCCGGTTGCCTGCACTCGTATAAGCTTTTGCCTGGGGGTAGATAGGGGCAACTCCTACTCCTCCTCCTACCAGAATTACAGTGCCGAGCTTTCTTATGTCGACAGGGGTACCGAGGGGGCCGACAAAATCTTCCAGAGCATCACCTGCGGAAAGCTTTGCAAGCTGTTTTGTGGTCTTGCCCATCTCCTGGAAAATGACGGTGACCGTGCCTGTCTTTTTTTCAAAATCCGCAATTGTAAGAGGAACTCTTTCCCCCTTTTCATCAATCCTGAGGATTATAAACTGTCCGGCTTTTGCAGCTTTTGCCATGTCTGGGGCATCGATGACCATCCTGTGCACCGACGGGGCAATTTCTTCCTTTTCCAGTATTCTATATGCCATGGGATCACATTTTCCTGAATGAAAGCATAGTTTTTGAACAAATGAATTGATAAGTTTATACTCATTCAGCTTTAAAATTTAGAATTTTTTGCCTCAAAAAAGGCGATAATCCAGTATAATTATGAAAACTATATCCTGATGAGTTGATGAGTATAACTATGGCGGAACTTCACACGGGCTTCTACGGTCCTGTGCCTTCCCGCCTGGACGCTCACCTTATAATGGTTAATGGAATATATATTCTCCCAAATAATTTTTGATTATCTTGCCTGTCTCGCGTCACTTTTTTGTTAAATTCTGGGTGCTTGTTATTTCTGTGTACCTTCAGGACAGGATCCTTACTATTTTTTATTTTCTTATCCTTGTTACAAAAATTTAATAAATATAATGGGTATAATTAATTTAGGGGTAAATTCCCGACTTCTATTATATCCCGGAGTTATACAGATAAAAAGGGGGGATAGAAGAGAAGAAAGCGGATCAATAGGCTCCAGAGTCGAACCCCTGAGGTTCGAATAACCATGTGTTGCAAAGGAAAAGCACTAACCAGAAGGTTGTTTGCTAACCTGCCACAGGACCAGAGAGTCCCTCTTTAAGGCCGATAAACCTGAAAATTGCTGAAAAGGTGAGCTGAATTACAAGCTGAATGAGGCCTGATAACTGGGAACCCTTCGGAGGTTAACCGGACACTGGGACATGAGATTGAAACTTAAGATTAAGATACTGTTTTTAAAATGCATAAGCGGAGTAAGGGAGTTGAATTTATGGTAGAAGAACAGAAGAAGGAAGAGAAGAAGGAAGAAGAAGCTAAAGTTGAGCCCATACACCCCTCTGAACAGAGGGGAGGTAAAAAGAAAGGTCTTCTGGACACCTGTAAGTAAACAGGTTTTCAATTTTTATTTTTT
>JBFHIK010000188.1:0-5684 GCA_041596555.1 Methanosarcina sp. | reverse complement strand
GCTTATGCGCGGCAGTTCCTCGGGCTTATGAACAAGCCGGACGTGGACAGCATTGAAGGGCTGTCTCCGGCAATCTCTATAGAACAGAAAACTACTTCTAAAAACCCCCGCAGTACGGTGGGAACTGTCACTGAAATCTATGACTACCTCAGGCTGCTTTTTGCAAGGGTAGGGACTCCTTACTGTCCCATTCATGACATCAAAATAGAGTCCCAATCTCCGGAAAGGATCGCAGACAGCCTCAGCAGAGAATGTGAGGGAATGGTTACAATCCTCGCACCCATAGTCCGCCAGAAAAAAGGGACTTACCAGCAGCTTTTCAGGGACCTGAACAGCGAAGGTTTTACGCGGGTCAGGGTAAACGGGGAAATTCACAGGACCGACGACGAGATTTCCCTTGACCGCTACAAAAAACATGACATTGAAGTGGTAATTGACCGCCAGGACCCTGCCGAAGACCGGTCAAGGCTTGTCGAAGCCTGCGAAAATGCCCTCCGGAAAGGGGAAGGGCTCTTAATTGCCGTCGATTCGGAAGGAAAAGACCACCTTTATTCTTCTAACATGGCCTGTCCGGTCTGCGGGATGGCTTTTGAGGAACTCCAGCCCAGGATGTTTTCCTTTAACAGTCCCTTCGGGGCATGTGAAACCTGCAACGGACTCGGGATTAAGATGGAGTTCGACCCTGACCTCATAATTCCTGATAAAAGCCTGTGCATTGCCGACGGAGCCGTTGCTCTTTACAGGAACTTCCTTGACGGCTACCGGAGCCAGCATCTGGCAGCCGTTGCAAAACATTTCGGTTTTGACATCTTTACCCCTCTTGACACCCTTTCTGAGGAACAGTACAATGTCCTCATGCATGGCTCAGATGATCGAATCCAGTTCAGCATGAGCATGAAAAACGGGGATGCCCAGTGGTCCCACAAAGGCACATGGGAAGGGCTTCTTCCGCAGTCGGAGAGGCTTTATAACCAGACGAAGTCAGAGTACCGGCGAAAAGAACTCGAGAAGTTCATGCAGGTCCGTCCCTGTCCGGATTGTGAAGGCAAGCGCCTGAAAGAAAAGGTCCTTGCAGTCAAACTCTCCGGAAAGTCAATTGTGGATACAACAGACTTCTCGATTATCCAGTGTATCCGGTTTTTCGAAGACATCACGCTTTCGGAAAAAGAGCAGGAAATAGCAAAACAGGTCCTGAAAGAAATTCGTTCCCGACTTGGTTTCCTTGAGCATGTGGGGCTTGGGTACCTGACCCTTTCCCGCGGTGCAGGCACCCTCTCAGGTGGGGAAGCCCAGAGGATCAGGCTGGCAACCCAGATCGGCTCAAACCTCATGGGCGTGCTCTATGTGCTGGACGAACCTTCGATAGGGCTGCACCAGAGGGATAACGAGCGGCTTATCCAGACCCTGCAGACCCTCCGGGACCTCGGGAACACTCTCATTGTGGTAGAGCATGACGAGGATACTATCCGGGCTGCGGACTATGTGCTCGATATCGGTCCGGGCGCAGGGATACATGGAGGCTATGTGGTAGCTGAAGGGACGCCCGCAGAAATAGAGAGAAATCCGGAATCTTTGACAGGCAAGTATCTCTCAGGAGAAAAGCAGATAAAGCCTCCCGCTCTCCGCCGCCAGAGCGACGCCTTCATCCGGCTGAAAGGCTGCCGGGCAAATAACCTGAAGGACATCGATGTGAATGTCCCCATAGGGCTTTTCACAGTAATTACCGGGGTTTCGGGATCCGGGAAGTCTACCCTTATCTACGATACTCTTTACAAAGCCCTGATGAAGAAAATCAACAAATCAAATGTAACACCAGGGGAATATGACGAGCTGGTTTTTGACTCCGAGCTCGATAAGGTAATTGTAATTGACCAGAGCCCCATAGGCAGGACCCCCCGCTCGAACCCTGTGACCTATACCAAGGTCTTTGATGCGATCAGGCAGGCTTTTGCCGAAACAAAGGAAGCAAAAATCCGTGGGTACAAAACCGGGCGTTTTTCTTTCAACGTGAAAGGAGGGCGCTGTGAAGCCTGCCAGGGAGATGGGCTGATCAAGATTGAAATGAATTTCCTGCCTGATGTTTACATTGAGTGTGAAGAGTGCAAAGGCACGCGCTACAACCGGGAAACCCTCGAGGTAAAGTACAGGGGCAAATCGATTTCCGACGTTCTGGACATGACAGTTGAAGAGGCTGCAGAACATTTTGAAAACGTCCCTGCAATCAAAGGCAAGCTGGATACCCTCACGCGAGTCGGGCTGGGGTACATCAAACTCGGGCAGAGTTCCACGACCCTTTCCGGCGGAGAAGCCCAGAGAATAAAGCTGACCCGCGAACTCTCCAAAAAGGGCACAGGCAAGACCATTTATCTGCTTGACGAGCCCACTACAGGGCTGCATTTTCATGACGTTAAAAAATTGATTTCAGTCCTGAACAGCCTTGTTGCAAAAGGAAACACTGTGGTCGTTATAGAACACAACCTGGACGTCATCAAGTCAGCAGACCATATAATCGACCTCGGCCCCGAAGGCGGAAATGCAGGTGGGGAGATTGTTGCCACAGGCACGCCGGAAGAAATTGCCCTGGTCCCGGAAAGCTATACCGGGCACTTCCTTGCCTCCAGGCTTTCAGTGAGAGGGAACTCATACCTGGAGTCGGGAGCACAGCCTGTTGAGGCCGTTTTTGAGGACGGGGAAGATTTTGAGGCAGGTTACGAGGAATCTGAAGGGGACTTTGAAGAGGAATCTGAGGACGAATTTGAAGAAGAGCCTGAAGAATTCGAAGACGGAGCAGACAAAGCGTTTGAAGAACAGGCTCTTTAAAGGATTCATGAAAAATTAAAACCTGAAAAAGGATTCATGAGAAATTAAAACCTGAAAAAGGATTCATGAAAAATTAAAACCTGAAAACCGGATTTGAGTAAACTAAACTTGAACGCAACGAGGCTCAAAAATGATTGACCTGGATGCTCTTCCACACCTGCCCGGCTGCTACCTTTACATGGACGAGGAAGGAGTTGTGCTCTACGTGGGGAAGGCAAAGGACCTTAAAAAAAGGGTGAGCAGCTATTTCCAGAAAAGGGACCACGACCCTAAAACAGCGAGCCTTGTACAGGCTGCCAGGGGACTTGACGTCATTGTCACAAATACCGAGGTAGAAGCCCTGCTCCTCGAAAATACCCTGATCAAGAAGCACTGGCCCAGGTACAATATTCTCCTCAAGGACTCAAAGCGATATGCCTGCATCCACCTTACCGGAGATAAATTTCCCAGGATCAGAATTGCCCGGAAGAATACCGGAGAAGGAGAGTTCTTCGGGCCTTTCGTTTCTGGAAAGGAAAGGGACTACATCTTCGAGGTCGTAAGAAAAACCTTCCAGCTCAGGACCTGTAAAAAAATGCCAGTAAGAGCCTGCCTCCGCTATCACATAGGAGCATGCAGCGGACCCTGTATAGGCAGCATTTCCATGGAGGAGTACGGAGAGAAGGTAAAAAGGGCCGCTTCTGTCCTGAAAGGCAACATCAGGGAACTTATCGAGTCCATGGAAATAGAGATGAAAGAGCTGGCTTCCAGGCAGCGGTTTGAGCAGGCTCTGGAACTCAGAGACGAGATTGCAGCCCTTGAGAGCCTCCAGGAAAAGCAAAATATGGAGAGGCAGAAGAAACATGATGAGGACATCCTGAACTACATTGTCAGGGATGATACTGTCTACCTCATGCTTTTCAAGGTTTACAAAGGGACTCTGGAAGATAAGCAGGACTTTGTCTTTGCCTTTGGGCAGGAGTTTCTGGAAGAATTTCTGGTGCAGTACTATTCCGAGAATGATCCACCTGAAGAACTGATCGTTCCCGAGCCTCTTGAAGAGTCCCTTATAGAATTCCTGGCGCACGTGAAGGGAAAGAAAGTAAAGGTTACGGTTCCGAAGCAGGGGGAGAAAAAAGAACTTCTCGACCTGGTCCTGAAAAATGTTGAAATCGGATTTTTCGGGGACAGAAAAAAACTCGAAGCCCTGCAGAGCAAACTCTCCCTTCCAAAACTCCCGAACGTTATCGAGTGCTTCGATATCTCCCACCTCTCAGGCACGGCAACGGTCGGCTCTATGGTGCAGTTCAGGGGAGGCAGGCCTGATAAACATAATTATCGGCGCTTCAAAATAGAAAGTGTGGAGGGAATCGATGATTTTGCATCCATTGCGGAGGTCGTGCGGAGGCGCTATTCCCGCCTGCTTGAAGAAAAACACGACATGCCTGATTTAATTGTTATAGATGGGGGCAAAGGGCAGCTCTCTTCAGCTTTCCAGGAACTCCGGAAACTGAGCCTCAGGGTTCCGATTATTTCCATTGCCAAGCGGGAAGAAGAAATCTATATGCCAGGGCTTAAGTTCCCCCTCTCCATAAAAAAAGATGAAAAAGCCTCACTCTTTGTCCAGGAAATCCGGGACGAAGCCCACAGGTTTGCAATCAACTACAACCGCCTGCTCAGGCAAAAGTCCTTGATCCCAAAATCGTAATCATCTGTCTTTTCCAGGCTCCTCAATTAATGATATCAATTGGTCTTAACAATATCAATTATTTTCATTCACAGAAGAAGGTCTTGATTCCATGAAATCTTCCAGCCAGCCACCCGAGGCATTATCCGAAAAAAAGTTAGAAACAATACACGATGCACGGTACTGGGATAGCCCTCAGTTCAAGCTCGTTTCCGATTTTGAGCCGAGGGGATCCCAGCCAGAAGCTATCAGGCAGCTTGTAGAGGGGCTGGAAAAGAAAGAAAGATGCCAGACCCTTCTGGGGGTAACCGGGTCCGGAAAGACCTATACGGTCGCAAATGTCATAGACCAGGTCAAAAAACCGACTCTTGTTATTGCCCATAACAAGACCCTGGCTGCCCAGCTATATAATGAGTTCAGGGATTTTTTCCCGGAAAACCGCGTTGAGTACTTTGTCTCATATTATGACTATTACCAGCCCGAGTCCTATCTTCCTGCCAAAGACCAGTACATTGAGAAAGATGCGCAGATAAACCCGAAGATTGAACAGATGCGCCTTGCAGCCACAGCCTCTCTGATGTCGCGCCAGGACGTGATTGTGGTGGCGTCGGTATCCTGCATCTACGGCCTGGGCAACCCTGAGAACTTCCAGAAGATGGGGTTTGAATTGAAGGTAGGAGACAGGGTCCAGAGAAAGGAAATCCTTGAGAAACTTATCGACATTCAGTTTGAAAGAAACGACCTGGAACTCATGCCAGGGCGCTTTCGCGTAAAAGGGGACACCATTGACATCATTCCCGGTTACTTCGATGACATCATCCGGGTCGAACTCTTCGGGGACGAGGTAGACCGTATTTCCGAGATAGACAAGCAGACAGGGCAGCGAAAGGAAGAGATGGAATACTTCTTCGTCTACCCTGCCAGGCACTATGTCATTCCTGAAGAGGAACAGAAAAGCGCAATCCAGTCCATCCTTGAAGAACTTGAAGAGCGCCTGCCTGAACTCGGGCTGCTCGAGTCTCACCGGCTGAAGCAGCGCACGCTCTATGACATGGAAATGATTGAGGAAACAGGCAGCTGTAAAGGCATTGAGAACTACTCCAGGCACTTTGACCACAGGCAGCCCGGAGAACAGCCTTTCTGCCTGATTGACTATTTCCCTGACGATTTCCTCCTGGTCATTGACGAGAGCCACCAG
>JBFHIK010000187.1:0-5684 GCA_041596555.1 Methanosarcina sp. | reverse complement strand
GAATCGTGGCAACCACCGGAAGCCCAACAGCCTTTGAAAAAGCCGAAATCCGCTGGTCTTCGGCTTCAATACCTCTGCTGTTCAGGATAATCCCCGCAACCCTTGGGGCTGAATCTTCAAAATTTTTTATTCCCCGGAGAATGTTATTTGCCGCATAGATAGCCATGAATTCCCCGGAGGTGACAAGAAAAACGGCATCTGCATATTCACTCCGGAGAGGGACCGCAAAACCGCCGCAGACAACATCCCCGAGCACATCGTAAAGGACAAGGTCAAGGGGGACGTCCCGGATTCCAAGCCGTGCGAGTGCCTCAAAACTGCTCAGGATTCCCCGTCCAGCACAGCCGACTCCTGGCTTCGGGCCCCCGGTCTCCACACAGGCAGCCCCCTTGAAACCTTTGAAAAGCAGACCTTCAAGACTTTGTTTGTCAGGAGAAGTTTTCCTTAGATAGTCCAGCACAGTGGGGATCTTCCTCCCTCCAAGGAGCAGCCGGGTAGAATCACTTTTCGGGTCGCAACCTACCTGGAGGATGCGTTTTCCGGATTCTGCAAGAGCGGCGGAAAGATTTGCGGAGACCGTGGACTTGCCAATTCCACCTTTCCCATAAAAGGCAATCTGCATCAAGAAAGCTCACCTCCGTACCGGGGAGGAAGACCCTGTCCCGGGACAAAATTCAAAAGTTGTTTCACGTCGGAAAACTGAAATTTTTGTAGGTTTTGCTTCATCTGTCATTTTTCACACTCTTTTTTAGATTATAGTCCCACACGTAAATGTTCACACTTACTAACCACGGAAGACACGAAAAGCACGGAAGGATTGTGCCCTATTTCCTTTATTCCGTGTTTTTTACGTTCTTCGGTTAAACTTTCACCTGAGATTGGTGAAGGAATCTGGGTCTTTGACTATTATTTCTCCTGTGCCATTAGCAGCAGAAACAATTATTTCAGGTTTCTTTTTCACGTTTTTTGCAAGGTTCGCCAGACATGCTGGCAGAGGCGCTTGTATTTTCCATAATTAAAAAACGGTTTCGGGGCTTCAGGTAAATATTATCTCAATTCAACCTAAGTTCAGGGAGGCATTTCTTCAGTGTATATATTTCATAATTGAAGTGTCGTTTTGAAGGTCGCATTTTATCTGGCTGGCATGCCGCCCTCATCCCCGGGCAGCGCAGGGAGAGAAAACTGAGATATTGCATCTCTGGATTCCGGAAGAAACAAAACAATTACTCAGGGACGCCAGTAATGAAAATATAATGAAGAAAGATCAATGATCATCGAGACAAATCAATAATCGTTGATTGTCCTCTGCCCTTCGGGGGATCCATTATCAAGAGATTCAGCGCCAGAGACCTCAGACACTGCTTCTATTCTTCCGATATGCTTAAAGATCCTTTCAGCAATCTTCGGGCCGACAAGCGCAGCCACCTGTTCAGGAGAAGCCCCTGCAAGGTCTGCTGTGGACCTGAAGCCTGCCTCATAAAGTTTCCTTGCCCTTACACGTCCGATGCTCCTGATATCTAACAGGTCCATCAGTTCAGGGCCTGCCCCGTAATGGATACGTTTTTCAAGTTCTGCAGCTTCTTTTGCCCCTTTCAGGTCAAGGAGCCTGGCAAGCTGGGTGGTCACGTGCATGATCCACTCGGCAATGTCTGCACTTGCATGGATGTCTCCTTCCCCGATGTTGAATTTTAAACAGAGCTCATTTTCAGGCTTTTCATGGATCCAGTCCATCAGCAGCAGAGAGGTCTTTACCTCGCTCAGGAACCACTCGTATTCGACAACATTGAAGGGGCTTGGCACCTTTGAGAACTCTTCTGCATGCGCCATTACGTAATCATTGATATCCTGGTAGTCCTGGCTCCGCATATACATCAGGCGCATGTCAGGCGTACTGCAGACCAGGTGCAGGAGAGTAAGCTCGGTAAGAGTTTCGGCTCCTCTTAAGCCCTTAACAATAAGGGATGCAGAAAGAGGGTCAATATAGAGCCTGGAAACAAGTTTTCCGAAACTCGTGGAAATAAGGGAATCGGAATCCTTCTCAAGCATTCCCTCCTGCCGTAAAAAGTTCAGGCATTCCTCCACAACCGTGGAAAGCCCGAAATTTGAGTACTGGAAAGCGAAAAAAGTCGCCTCCAGAAAATCCATAAGCTCTTCTCTTGTCCGGGCAAATCCGTTCGAGATAGTTGAAAGCACGTGCGTCCTGAGAGCATTTTCCGTCCCGAGTTTGGACCAGATATCTTCGGCTCCGGCTTCAATATATTTCTCAAAAAGGAAAATCAGTTCCTCGTATGATTTTGCAAGCAAGACAGCTTCTCCGTAGGGGTCAAGCCTTGGCCTTCCTGCTCTTCCTGCCATCTGCTTGTATTCAAGCACCGGGATAGGCTGCATGCCTGCTTCAGAAGAATAACGCCTATAACTCCTTATAATTACACGCCTGGCAGGCAGGTTCAGCCCTGCTGCGAGGGTTGGGGTACTTGAGATCAGTTTTATTCGCCCTTCCCGGAAACCGGCTTCTACAAGTTCCCTCAGAGGGGAGGTAAGGCCTGCGTGATGAAATGCCGTCCCTGAACGGACGCAGGATGCAAGAACTGATGAGGTATCGGTTTCACTGTTTTCCAGGATCTCATCCGCAATTCCTGCAAGAACTTCTCTATCTGCTGCTGGAAGAGTCTTTTTAACTGCAGAAGCCGCTTTCTTTGCAAATCCCATGCAGTTCTTCCTGCTGCTTTCGAAAACAAGGCATTGCCCTCCTTCTTTGAGGGTATCGAGCACAAGGTTTATGGCTTCGTCTTTTGTGGGCTGTTCAACAGGCTTTTCCCTGTCCCTGCAGAAAAAAGTCCCGTTAAACAGTACACCTTCCATAAGGTCGGTAGGCCTCCATTCGCTTACCACAAGTTCGGCATCAAGCCAGGCTGCAAGCTCATCAGCGTTCCCGACTGTTGCCGAAAGGGCAAGGACCTGGCAGGAAGGGTTCATTTTCCGGAGCTTAGCCAGAGTGACCTCAAGGGTTGGCCCCCTGTCCGCAGAATCGATAAGATGGACTTCATCTGCCACAACAACCGAAATCTCCTGCATCCAGGCAGTCTCGTTCCTGAGCAGGGAATCGGTTTTTTCCGATGTGGCTACAATGATGTCGTTGATGCCGATTCCTTCATCCCGCCGGTCATAGTCCCCTGTTGAGATCCCGACCCTGATGCCCAGTTCGGAGAATTCCTGAAACCGCCTGAATTTCTCGGAAGCCAGAGCTCTCAGGGGCACGATATAGAGGGCTTTTCCTCCTGCAAGCACGGACTTCAACATTGCAAGCTCTGCAAGCAGAGTCTTTCCCGAAGCCGTAGGGATTGCAGCAAGCAGGTTTTTCCCTTCAAGCAGTCCCTTTTCAACAGCTTCTGCCTGAGGGGGATAAAGTTCAAGAATCCCGGAATTTTCATAAAAGCGCTTTACTTCAGCGGGCAGGTCGAGACTTTCTATCTTCATTGAAAACAAGTGACTCACACATTGGATAAAAAACTATTTTGAAACCACGATACCAGTGCCAAAAAACTGCTTTCCTGCAAAAGGTTGAGGTCCCCTTTTTAAGGGAACCCCGGACCAGAACATCTGGTGGAAAATCTGGAAAAGTTCAGTATTTTGCAGGATCAATCTTTTGCAGGATCAATCTTTTGCAGAATAATAGTAGTTTCCGCTTTCCTTTTGCTCCCGGTCAAGCCTTGAACCAAGGTTGTTTACGCGGGGGCGCCTCGTCTCTTCATCCCTGCGGAAGGTAATGCCGAGGTTTTTCAGGAACCTGTTCATGCCGCTTTCCATGCTGAAGGGGCCATGAGCCTCACCGTAGACCGAGGGCTTCCCTTCAAAAACAAGGAGGCGCTGGCTGAGCAGATCAATCATATAGATATCGTGGTCAACGACCATTGCTGTTTTCTGGTTGTTTTCGGCAAAGCGGTTGATGACTCTGGTGACCATGGAACGCTGCTCCACATCGAGGTGGGCACTTGGCTCGTCCAGGATATAGAGGTCTGCTTCGTGGGAAAGACAGGCGGCAATCGCTACCCTCTGCAGTTCTCCACCACTGAGATCGGTAAGCAGGCTATCATAGATCTTCTCAAGCTGAAGAGGGTTTGAGATCTCAACCTCATAGTAGCTTGTCCCGAACCGCTTTGAAATGCCTCTCAGGAAGTCCTGAACACTTACAGGAGTATCTGCTTTAATGTACTGGGGTTTGTAGGAGATTTTTACCTCGATGCCCGGGTCCCCTTCTTCGGGCTTGATTTCTCCTGCCAGGACTTTTACGAAAGTTGACTTTCCGATCCCGTTAGGGCCAACTATCCCTAGCACTTCCCCGACACGCAGGTTTCCACCTGTTGCTTTGAGAGAGAAGCCGTCGCCGTACTTCTTTGAAAAGCTGTTAAAGGAGATCACAGGCTTAAACTGGGCGTCCTCTCTTGGAGGATGGACCTCGAATTTGATAGCTTCCGGCCGGATCCTGATGTTTTCTTCAGGGAGGTAGCCTTTAAGGTACTGGTTGATCCCTACACGCACACTTTTTGGCAGAGTCATCACACCAAATCCTGCGGGTTCACCATAGGCTATGTGAATTACATCTGTAAGCATGTCCAGGACTGCAAGGTCATGCTCGACTACAAGCACTGCCCTGTCCTTTGAAATTTCCTGGACCAGGCGGGCTACGTTAATCCTCTGGTAGATATCGAGGTAGGGGCTTATTTCGTCAAAGAAATAGAACTGGGCATCTTTTGCCGCACAGGCTGCAATTGCAACCCTCTGAAGTTCCCCACCGCTTAATTCCGAGATTTTTCGATCGACTACGCCTCTCAGGTCCAGATAATCGACAAGCTCGTCCATAACCCCTCTTTCATCGGTTTTTTCAAGCAGCTCTGAGGTCTTACCCTTGAAAGCTTTGGGGATCAGGTCTACGTACTGGGGCTTCTGGGAAACCTTTACTTTCCCGTCCACAACGGCTTTGAAATAGTCATGAAGTGCCGTGCCGGAATAGTGTTCGAGTACCGTATCCCAGTCTCCTTTCCCCTGCCCGAAATTGGGGACCAGGGTTCCGGAAAGGATCTGGACAGATGTACTCTTCCCTATCCCGTTCGGACCCAGAATACCGGTTACTTTTCCTATCCTCGGCACAGGAAGCCCGAAAAGGGCAAACCCGTTCGTCCCGTACCTGTGAGTGGGTTCCGTAAGGGCTTCAGGAAGCCCAATAATCATGATGGCATCAAAAGGGCATTTGTGAATGCATATTCCGCAGCCCACACAGAGTTCCTCGGAGATGACCGGCTTTCCGTCTGCTTCAAAAACAATGGTCTCGTCGCCTGTCCGGACTCTGGGACAGTACTTTTCGCACTCCTTGCTGCACCTTCTGGGCTGGCACCTGTCTTTGTTAATTATAGCTAATCTCATAATAGTCCCCGGAAATTACGTTTTGTGATTGGTTAAAGTATAAATAAATTCGGCAATATGGGTTCATGGTAAGTTATTTGTGTAAGTTGTATGAGTTCAGTAATGTGGTATAGTTATCTGATTTATATTGTGCAGTTATCTGATTTCAGTAACGATAATAATGATCAAAGTTATGCCGGATATAAAGCCGTCAAGCATCTACAGCATTTCTCGGTTATGAAATGCCTGCCCTGGTATATGAACCGTTGGAATGTTGCAGGTAT
>JBFHIK010000186.1:0-5705 GCA_041596555.1 Methanosarcina sp. | reverse complement strand
GGAGTACGAGTATGAGGACACGGGATTGATGGAGTTGTCTTGAAAGAATCCTCTCCATCCGGGTTCCGGATCGCACATCCTGCTTTTTCTTTTCCCAAATAGCTTTTTTTGGTTTTTGATTCCTTTCCAGTGCCCGTTTGTTTTTCACAGAAAGACTATCTTACTTATTCAGCCAGTAATTCTTTTCGAATGATCTCCTCTTTATCCCTTTTTAAGTAAGAAATCTCGGTGATTCCGGTGCTATCAAGTAATTTCCTTATTTCATTCATGTGCAGTTTATTTTCATCTTTTAGCCTTGTTAGCGCTTCCTCACGAGTAATTAACCCTTCTCTCACCATTTTGGAATAAAAATCATCTTTTTCTGTCATATTGAGAGTTTTCATATACATAAAATCTTTTAAATGACTTACAGTGCAGTCAAATCTCCAGGATGAACTGAATCGTTTCGGGCTTTCCCAGTTCAATTCCTGTTTTATTCTTGACAAAACTTCCTCTTCTTTCCAGGGAATGTAGTGAAATATGTCTATAAACTTAATATTCGGGGACAAAAACCGGGGTCCAAAACTGTAAGGATTTCCGTACAAAAATCCTGTTACCATTGTGGGAATACACATAGGGTGGCAATAAAGAGGATTTTTTAGCATCTCATTCGCAATTCCTCCAAAACCTTTTATGCCAAAACTTTTTGTTAAGAGATTCATGTAATTGTCATCTGTTGAAACATTCAGTAATTCCCTTTTAAAAGATATGTACTCATATGGATTGCCTCCTGTTACTACACATCCCACATCATACTTTTTTGCGTACTTAATCACATTTGGAAGAATCAATTTACAGGCAATACACATCATAGGTATAGCTGCAGGAGATGGTTCGCGAAGCCAGGAAGTAAAATTATGTTTAAATGTTTTTTCATGAATATTATTCTTCAATTTGAAACTAACAACATCAACGTTTAGCGCTTCTACAGCGTTGTCAATATTGGTTTTAGCCTGGGGATCAGTAAATGGATTTTCGTAATTAACTGCCAGAACTTTTAGATTATAATCTTTTACAAGTTTAAGGAGTGTGTAACTGCTATCCCTCCCCCCACTGATTCCTAAAACACAATCATACTTGCTGCTATCTTTGCGGTACGAGTACAGTAATTCTCTAAGTTTTGATTCCCCTTCATACTGGACTTTTACATGAGAATGGCAAAAATTACAAACACCATCTTTATCAAAAGTAATGTTTGGTGTAGTTTCGGGCAGTATGCACATACTACATCTTTTCAAGTATTCATTCTCTGCCATAATTCCCCCCGATTTACTTTTTTAATTTTGAATGATCTACACACTTTACAACGAAAATAGACTTGTAACTATCTGAAATTTCTAAATTTGTGTGTACCTTATTCAATTTCGCGCTATTATAAGTATAATACTATAAATGAACTTAAATTTAACTAATCTTAATAATTATAGCAGAACAGGTCTCTGTATGTTTTGTTTTCCTGTATGTTTTGTTTATCTGAATTTTTGTTTATCTGAATCGTAACTTTTTTGGTTACATGAAACCCTATTAAAAAAAGATTCTCTAACCACTCTGCCATGTGCAGGAGTGGCAGGAGATGTGAACATTGAGACGTTTTATACTATATAATCGAAAAGGAGCCCATTTAAGAAGGTGCTAAGTAAATGCCTCTATACAGCTGAAAATATGGCCTGAATTTTCCCCTTACTTTTGTTCCGCTCATCTTTTTTTCATTCCTTCTTTTCATACCACTCGTCCCTGGCCTCTACCAGTGCCCTCATATTTGCAAGCGGAGTCCTCGGTGCAATCCCACAGCCCGGAGCAAGGATATCAACACCGGCTGAAAGGCACTGTTTTGCTTCTGCTTTCACATCGTCGGGGGTTCCGAAGAGCAGGGTTGTGGAGGGAGAGACGTTTCCTATCACTCTTGCCCTGTCTCCGATGGCTTCTTTTGCAGCTTTTATGCTGACTTTTTCTTCGATGCTGATGGCTTCAAAGCCGCATTCCGAAAGGGTTTTGAGGGAATCGCCGACATCGCCGCAGATGTGCAGGATTACGGGGCCGTTTACTTTTTTGCAGAGGCGTTTGTAGAAGGGTTTGACAGAGTTTTCCAGAACCGAAGGGGGCATCATCCTTGAGCCGACTATTCCGCCGTCGGGCATGCAGAGGGCATCTGCTCCGTGGTCGAAGAGGGCGTTTGCATACTCGATGCATATTTCGGTGCAGGTTTCCATGAAGGCATTGACGTAGTCGGGTTTTCTTATAGTCCAGATCAGGTAGTTTTTGACTTCCGCAAGGTGGGTAAAAACCGTCAGGGGACCTTCCATCCCTGCGATAAGAGGGACTTCTTCTTCTTTTCCCTCTTTTTCTTCTCCTGTTCGTTCCCCAGCTTCTCCTGTCCGGGCTGCCAGGATTTCCGTTGCTTTGAATACTATGGGGATTCTTCCCCTTTCGAGCAGGGCTTCAGGGACTTTCAGTTTTTCCGGGCCTTCAGAGAAGGGGTGAGACAGGACTGAGGGCTGGATATCTTTTGTGCCCATCCGCACATTGCAGCCCATGGCTTCGGCAAGCACTGTCAGGCAGTAGGGGTAGCGCACAGCTTCAAGGCCTGCAATCTCATGGCCTGCAAGGGCGAGGGCTGCCAGTTTTTCCGGGTCTGAATGAGCTTCCGGCCAGGCGGCGCCGGTCAGGTCCATCAGTTCTACAGTTCCTGTCTGGGTCACGGAGCAAACGGGGATTCTGTCCACAGGCTTTCCCTGAAGCGCGTTAAGAAAGTTTTTCCTGAGATTCTGTACCATTTTTCTGGCTCCTATTTATTGATTTTTTTCATTTTTCTAATTTTCAGTTATCTAATTTTTCAGTGTTCCAATTTTCAGTTATCTAATTTTTCAGTGTTCCAATTTTCAGTGTTCCAATTTTTCAGTGTTCCAATTTTCAGTGTTCCAATTTTCAGTGTTCCAATTTTTCAGTGTTCCAATTCCTGGTTGCCTTTTTGTTCAAACCTGATACATGTGAACATGTCTCCGCCCCTGGAACAATATGGCTTTTGATTTTTCTTCGGTTTCAAGGTTTTCCAGGACCTCAAAAGCAAGATTTGCTGCAAATTTATTTTCCGAGGCAAGTAAAGCCTGCAGCTGTGCTTTATCGGATAGCGTACAGATTTCACTGAGTGCGCATGCAGCCTCTGCTTTTACGAAGCGGTTCCAGTCATAGAGTGAGTTGATCAGGGGCTCAATTGCTTTTTTCGATTTTATCCTGCCCAGGGCTCTTGCTGCCGCCCACCTTGTGAAATCGTCAATGTCGGCAAGAGCATTGATTAGAGGATCGACTGCTTTTTCGGCTTTAATCCTCCCCAGGGCTTCAGCTGCGCCCCATCTGCCTTCATTGTTTTCATCAATTAGTGCCTTAATAAGCGGGTCAATGGTTTTTTCGGTTTTTATTTTTCCAAGGGCTCTTGCAGCTTCCCTTCGCACAAATCCAGCGTCATCGTAAAGGAGGACATCTATCAGGGGCTTGATGGCTTTTTTTGATTTTATCCTGCCAAGTGCCTCTGCTGCAAGCCTTCTCACCATTTCGTCTCCGGACTTGAGGGTGGAGATCAGGGGTCCAATGGATCTTCCGGGGTCCAGGTTCACAAGAGCCTCTGCTGCAAACCTCCGAACTTCCTCATCTTTATCTTCAAGGGCATTTATCAGGGGGTTAAGAGCTCTTTCGGATTCTTTTTCTGAAAGGTTTCCTAGAACTTTTGTAGCTTCTCTTCGCACAAACTCGTCTTCGTCTTCAAGGGCACTAATCAGCATGTCAAGAGTCCGGTCTGAAGCTGTATCTGGCATCTGGTTCAATTCCCCGTCTGATTCCAACGCCCTGTCTGATTTTATCAGGCCGAGGACTCTTACTGCCTCTCGCCTCACAAAACGGTCCCCTGATCCGAATGCGCAGATGAGCGGTTCGAGGGTTTTTTCGAGTTTCAGCTGTCCAAGGGCATTTGCCGCTCCTCTCCGGACGAAGCGGTTTTCATCTCCAAGTGCAAGGAGGAGCGGAGAAACGGCTTTCCCGGATTCTATCCCCCCGAGTGCCCTTGCTGCTTCTATCCGGACTGAATGGCTCTCGTCCCCGAGTAAGCGGATCAGGGAGTCAACTGCTTTTTTTGCCCCTATATCTCCAAGGGCTTCAGCGGCTGCCTTTCTTACAGATTCTTCTTGATCAGAGAGCGCGGACATCAGAGGGGCAATTGCTTTCTCAACCCCTGCCATCCCGAGGGCTTTTGCTGCTTCCCTGCGGACAAAGTGGCTTTTATCCCCGAGTGCGCCGATGAAAACATCAGTACTTTTGTCCAGTTTTATTTTTCCAAGTTCTTTTGCTGCTATCCACCGCACAAACTCCTCTTCGTCTCCCAGGGCTTCTACGAGCATTCCGGAAGCTTTTTCTGATTTCATCTGGCCCAGAGTTTCTGCGGCTCCCAGGCGAACAAAGTTATCTCCCTCCCGGAATGCTTTTATGAGAAGGTCAGCTGCTTTTTCGGAGTTTGCCCTGCCAAGAGCCCCTATAGCTCCCCAGCGCACAAAATCATCTTTAGCATCAAGGGCACCTATCAGGATTTCGAGCGCTCTTTCCGATTTAATCTGAGCCAGCGCTTCCGTAGCTTCCAGGCGGACCGCCCTTTCCTGATCTTCAAATGCGTTCGTGAGCAGTTCGGTTGCTCTCTCGGACCCGATCACTCCAAGAGCCTTTACAGCTTCCTTTCTTACTGAATAATCTCCGTCTCCAAGTGCGGCCGTGAGCGGGGCAAGAGCCGCTTCTGATTTTGTTTCCCCAAGGAGCCTCACAGCTTCCCTTCTCACACTTATCTCTTCATCGTGAAACGCTTCCGAAACCGCCTCAATCCCGCAAACCCCCAGGCTTCCTAGGCTCTGAATTGTCCTCAGTTTTTCCACTGTAAATTTACTGTCAAGTTTCCTGGCAAGCAATGCACATAATTTTTCCTTTGTTTCGGGTCCGGCTTTACCTGCACATTTTGAAGCAAGGCACAAATTCCCGCTTAAAATAATAGAATTTACCAGTTCTTCCCCGGACTCAACCAGCTCAGAGGTGAATATGACCACGTCTTCCCATTCAGGGTGTTCAAACGCATCTGAGATCTCCATGCCGTTTTCAAAATACGTTCTCAACTTTAAGGCAGCAAAGTATTCCTGAAAAGATTGATGTGATTGGTGTATTCCTATTCTTATTTCGGAACCCTTTCTTCTCAGGAGCCCAAGCCCAAAGCACACCTGAAGAAGTTTTCTTGCCTTTTTTTTGAAGGATGAATCGTATCTGCCGGATGAATCATATCTGCCGGATGAATCATATTTTACATATTTCCCTGCCACTTCAAGGGCGTATTTGTATTTGCATGAAACCTTATTCATGCACTGGAGTTTGAAGGATAGATCAGTAAGTATATTTTCAATTATTATCCTTTCAGAGTTTCCTTTTTCTGAATCCTCTTTTTTTGGGTCTTCTTTTTCCGATTTCTCTTTTTCCGATTTCTCTTTTTCCGATTTCTCTTTTTCCGAGTATACATTCTCGGTGCTGAGAATTGATTTTTCCTCTGTAAACTCTTTTAAAAGCTCTGAAAGGAATGTCTTATAAATCTCCGCCCGGCTGGATGGAAGAGAAGCTTCAATCTTTTTTTCATTTTCTTTTTTTTC
>JBFHIK010000185.1:0-5722 GCA_041596555.1 Methanosarcina sp. | reverse complement strand
TTCGATTTTCTCAAGGACAAATTTCTCGGCATTTTCGGGGCTGGCAACTTCTTCAAGCATATTCATAACCTCTGCCCTTGCTCCTCCGTGAAGGGGACCTTTAAGTGTGCAGAGCCCTGAAACAACTGCTGAATAGAGGTCGGACATGGTTGAAGCTGTAACTCTGGACGAGAAGGTGGAAGCATTCAGCTCATGTTCGGCACTGAGAATAAAGTCTTTTTCCATGACTTCAGCTTCCAGTGAGTCTGGTTTGCTTCCTTTTATCATGTACAGGAAATTGGCTCCATGGGAAAGAGAAGGGTCAGGGAGTACAGGTTCCTTTCCATTTGCCACTCTATAATAAGCAGCAACAATGGTTGGGATTATGGCAATTAGCCGTATGGCTTTTCTCAGATTTCCTTCCGGGGAGTTGTCGTTCAGGTCCGGATCGAATTGAGATATGAAAGAAATGACCGTGCGCAGTGCTTCCATAGCATCGATATTGAAATTGCACATGCGGATAATGTCCATTACCTCCCTGCTGATTTCACGTTCCGCATGCAGACAGGCTGAGTACTCGGCAAGTTCCTGTTCTCCAGGGAGCTCCCCCAGGATTAGCAGATAAGATACTGCATCATAAGGAAGTTCGATCAGTTTGTTGATGTCTACTTCCCTGTATTTCAGAACGCCCTCCAGCCCGTCTATGAAACATATATTTTTACTCATTTTCTACCTCACAGTTATGCCTCGAGGATTTTCAAAAAACTTTGAAATTGGGGAATCCTCTGATTATACGTGAAAGATTTAACACGAAGAACCTTTTGGGTCCAAAAATAGGGTGACAATGCAATTGTATTATCATCGAATAAGTATATTAAATTTGTTGACATTGTAATTTCAAATCATTTTAAATATATTTTTCTATGTTAATATTCCTGCATTCTTAATCTCTTCGCCTATTTTAAGTACGGGGGCCAATATTTTTTATAATGTTATTTCTCTTCAAAATACCTATTTGAGCTAAAATAACCCCGTATCCAATACGGATAAAAAGAAAGGTTCCGGTAAAAAATAAAAAAAACCTTATTAAGGCTTGCGGAACCTTTTAAAATCATTATTATGCCTTTCTGGCATAAGTGACCTATTATTTTTTCTTCACCGAATCCCGCAGGAACTTATGCAAAATTCCGCCGTTCCTGTAGTATTCTATTTCCACAGCAGAGTCCAGCCTCAATGCGACTTTAAACTCTGTTTCTCTCCCGTTATCGTCCTTTGCCCTTACGATTAGCTCTCCGTGTGGCTCCATTTTTTCAATACCGAGGATATCGTAGCTTTCCTTTCCTGTGAGGCCAAGGGTGTCTGCGTTTTCTCCGTCCTTAAACTGCAGGGGAAGAACTCCCATGCCCACGAGGTTGCTTCTGTGGATGCGCTCAAAGGACTCGGCAATAACCGCCTTTACTCCAAGGAGGAATGTCCCTTTTGCTGCCCAGTCGCGGGAACTACCTGTTCCGTACTCTTTTCCTGCAAGAACAATCAGGGGAGCATTGTTTTCCTCATAGAGCAGAGATGCATCGTAGATCGGAATTCCCCTGGAGGACTCAGGTGGGAAGTCTTCTCCTTTCAGGTGGTAGGCAGTCCAGCCTCCTTCCCTGGTTACAAGCCTGTTCCTTAGCCGGATGTTCGCGAAAGTCCCGCGCATCATTACTTCATGGTTGCCCCGGCGCGAGCCGTAGGAATTGAAATCTTTCTGGTCCACACCCCAGGATATCAGGTATTTGCCTGCAGGGCCGTCTGCCGGGATATCCCCTGCAGGGGAGATATGGTCTGTAGTGATGCTGTCCCCGAAAAGGGCAAGAACCCGGGCATTTTGTATATCTCCCGGCAGAGGCAAAGTAAGCGGAAAATCCACAAAATAGGGCGGCTCCTGAATATAGGTGGATGTCGGGCTCCAGGCATAGAGGGTACCCTCAGGTACATCCAGCTCTTTCCAGAGTTTTGCGCCTTCCAGAACCCCGGAGTACTCTTTCTTGAACATTGAAGGCTTAACGCTGTTCTTTTCGGCTTCCCTTATCTCTTCGTTTCCAGGCCAGATGTCTCTGAGATAAACAGGGAACCCGTTAGGGTCGTAAGCCAGGGGGTCAGTTTCAAAGTTTATGTTCACTGTACCCGCGATTGCATATGCAACAACAAGCGGAGGGGAGGCAAGGTAGTTTGCTTTTACATGGGGGTTGATCCTGCCTTCGAAGTTCCTGTTTCCGCTGAGTACGGCTGCAACTGTAAGGTCTTTTTCTTCAATTTCCTTTGAAACATGTTCGGGCAGAGGCCCGCTGTTCCCTATACAGGTTGTACAGCCGTACCCAACCTGGTGGAAACCCAGAGCTTCCAGATAGGGCAGAAGGCCTGCGTCTCCAAGGTACTCAGTAGCCACTCTTGAGCCCGGAGACAGGCTTGTTTTCACAAAGGGTTTAACCCTCAGCCCCCTTTCAACAGCATTTTTTGCAAGCAGCCCGGCTCCTATGAGGACTGATGGGTTGGAGGTATTGGTACAGGAAGTGATAGCTGCGATCACTACGGAACCATGTGTGACCCTGAAGTCTCTCTCATTGGAGTCAACCTTTTTTGCCTCTTCCTTGCCCGATTCTTCGAATTCTTCTACAGGTGCTCCTCCTTCTCCCAGCCAGCGCAGATAGGCCGAGTCTCTGGCAAGCTCAACGCCTCCTTCCTTCTTTCTTATGAAGGTCTGCCTCATTGTTTCACGGAAATTTTCAGAGACCTCGTTCAGGAAGAGCTGGTCCTGTGGGCGTTTTGGTCCTGCAAGGCAGGGCTTTACAGTGCCCATATCAAGATCTAAAGTGCTGCTGAAAAGAGGTTCGGGCTTGTGGATAGAGTAAAGAAGGTCCTGTGCTTCCAGGTACTTTTTCACAAGGTCAACCTGCTCATCGCTCCTGCCTGTTCTCCTCAGGTAATTTAAGGTCTCCATGTCAGGAGGGAAAATCCCGAGCGTTGCCCCGTATTCCGGAGCCATATTTGAAATCGTTGCCCTATCCGGGAGGCTTAAGGAATTCAGGCCAGGGCCGTAGAATTCTACAAACTTGCCAACTACTCCGTGTTTTCTTAACATTTTTGTGATTGTAAGAACGAGATCTGTGGCAGTAACTCCGGGTTCCAGTTTTCCATAGAGTTTGAAGCCCACAACCTCAGGAACAGGCATATAGTAAGGCTGACCGAGCATTACGGCTTCGGCTTCTATGCCGCCTACTCCCCAGCCGAGCACGCCTATCCCGTTGATCATTGTGGTATGGGAGTCAGTCCCAACAAGAGTGTCAGGGAATGCAAATAACTCGCCTTCTGTCTCTTTCAGGTGCACGAGGGGGGTCAGGTACTCAAGGTTCACCTGGTGGATGATCCCTCTTCCAGGGGGCACGACCCTGAAATTGTCAAAGGCGTTCTGTGCCCAGCGGAGGACGGTATAACGTTCCCTGTTGCGTTCAAACTCTTTTTTCTCATTTTCTCCAAGGGCATATGAGGTTCCGTAGGAATCAACCTGAACCGAGTGGTCAATGACCATATCAGCAGGAATTACAGGATTGATTTTTGAAGGGTCTCCTCCAAGGCGCTCCATTGCCGAGCGGAGGGCTGCCAGGTCAACTACTGCAGGGACACCTGTGAAGTCCTGCATGATTACCCTTGAAGGAATAAACGGAATATCCCTCTCGCTTATATTTTCAGGGTTCCAGCTGGCAAGGGCCTCTATATCTTCTGCAGTTATTATATTTGTTTGAGTGTCCGCATGCCGGAGCAGGGATTCCAGCAGGATCCGTATAGAGTAGGGGAGCAGGGAAATCCCTTCAAAGCCCTTTTCTTCCAGTTTGCTCAGTCTGTAAATCGTAGCTTTTCCGGCAGTTGTTTCGATGCTATCTCTTACCCCAAAGGGGTCCAGGCCTTCTCTCATTGTATTTTTTACCTCCAGCAAAAATATAAAGTAAAGATAAGTATGGATTAAAGATAATCGTGGCTAATGTTCTCCCATTAACTCTTTATCTTATGAAACTTCCTCTCTTTTGTCCCTGAGACTATTTTAGTCCTTCGGGCTTGTTATTTCCTTTTTTTGGAGACCAGAAGTTTATCGCCACTTCACCCACCTGATGCCAGGTTCTCAGCATTCTATTTCAGTATATATTCTGGGGCTCTTTTCCAGCTCTACCTCTTTTTCAAGCACTTGCAGGATAAAAGGTAAGTTTTAAAGACAGGTTTTTTGATTTTTCCTGATTTTTCCTGTGAATTATGCCCAATTTAATTATATGCCATTCAATATTATATGTTATCTATTATAATAACCATTGACCGTTTCAGCTTTCAAAAACCTGTCCGTCAGGGTTCTGGGATATGAAGATCCAGAATTATGTATCCCCCCATACTGTTTTAGCAGGGGCAAAAGTGAGATTGAGAGAGGGGATTGAAATCCAGGCGGATATCCATAAAAAAGCTTCTGTAAACAGAAAAAGATATTAAACCCTGGAATGAAACCTGTTCACGTAATTATAAACCTTGTATGTAACAGGAACGATACTGAAACCATTTCAGGCTATGAACATTTTCGATAGAAGTCGAGTAATTCTTGCTTCATAACAGGCATGGGTGTGATTTTCTTGCTCAAAAACAAACAGGACATATTCAGGAGATTTTCAAGCTCCGGCAGCAGGCTCAGGAAAAGCCGTGGGTCCGGGAATGATTCTTTACGTGACTCTCTCATGTGGTCCTGTCCTGTAATTGACGCTGACTTTGTTGAGGTTAGCGAAGGTTCTGTCTCTTACGAAGACTGTTCTGCCGAACCGGACCCCGACCTGATAGAAAATCTCAGAGAATACCTTAGAACGAGATCTAAGGAGGAAATCACTGAAATATTTGACGAAATTCGCAAAATCCTGGAAAGCAGAACTTCCGAAGGCAGATTCTCGGGAGACCCAATGGAAGGTTCCTATGATTACGAAAAAGAGTGGCTGAAAGATATTCCGGGAAGAGCTTTCAGGACAGTTTCGAAAACTGCCTCCTGCGGGAGGGACCGGGTAATAAAAATCTCAAAAACCGTCTCTTCAAAAGCCTCAACAATAGCTTCCGAGAGTAAGGAGTCAGTAAAGGGCTCTTCGAAAAAACTCAATGATAAGTGGAGTAATTTAAGTCCCGAGGACCGCAAGATGATCTCTGAAGTAATAATTACAGTGATCGAAATTGGTCTGCTTAAGAATTCCAACAAAGGTAAAAAGGCGGCATTTTTTGTTCTGTCAAGTATTTACAAACATCAAACGCCAGGTAAGAAAGATCTGGAAGATTTCATAGAAGAGATGAGCAGGCGTTTTAAGCGTAGACGTTAATTGTGAATCTTTTGTCCTGTTTTTATAATTTGATTTGAGAACCTGACAGTCTCAATTTACACGAAAGTTGTTCTTTTATTCCCCAATCAGTTAAAACATTCTCGCAGGTCTGCTGATTGCTTTTATAAACCTTGCAGGGCTTTCCTCAGCCTGCCAGTTTCCTGCATCAGGGATAATATAGGTATGGTCTGATACCTGGTCCAGCCCTCCTGCATCATAGTTTCCTATTATCAGGGAAAATATGCGGGCTTTTCTTTCGGCTTTTATTTCATTCCATTCCCGGATAAGGGGTATTTCTGAGAGTTCGGAGGCACCGTCGGTAAGGAAAAGGAGGTCTGCTCCCTGATAGGTTTTTTCTTCTTTTATTGCTT
>JBFHIK010000184.1:0-5756 GCA_041596555.1 Methanosarcina sp. | reverse complement strand
GCCCGAGGATTTATTCCATAGAAGAAAAAAATGGTAAAAAGGTTTGTGTCCTCAAAGACCCTTCTTACTGTCTGGGGTGCAGAATGTGTGTGACTGTCTGTATGGCAGATGCAATTACCCTCGAAAACTAATTTTAAAAAACACAGTCAGGATTGAGAAATTTGTCACTTGAAATTCGCGTAGTGCTTGTGGAACCCATTTACCAGGGAAATGTGGGATCGGTTGCTAGAGCAATGAAAAACTTTGGATATTCGGACCTGGTTCTGGTAAACCCCTGTGAGCTCGAGGGGCAGGCAAGAGCAATGGCTTCTCACGCAAGGGATGTGCTTGAAGGTGCAAGAGTTACCTCAACCCTTGAAGAAGCCGTAAGAGGTGCAGACCTGCTCGTAGGGACCACAGGAGTCTCAAGCCTGAAAGGAGGAGAGCATATCCGCCTTCCCCTTTATACTGTCAGGGAATTCAAAGAAAAAATTAAAGAATACAGCGGCACTATTGCGGTCCTTTTCGGGCGTGAAGATAGCGGCTTCAGAAACGACGAACTCAAAGGCTTTGATATGCTCATTACAGTTCCGACCTCAGAAATCTATCCAATTATGAATCTTTCTCATGCGATTGCCATTGTGCTTTACGAGCTTTCGGAACTGGAGGGGGGATCTAATCCGCTTGCTGAAGGTTTTGACCTGCAGCTTATGTACGGGCATATGGATGAACTGCTTGAGGAAATAGACTATCCTGCTCACAAAAAAGACAAAACTTCCCTGATGCTGAGGAGGATATTCGGAAGAGCCGGACTGACCCCGAGAGAGGTCCAGACTCTGAGGGGTATAATAAGGAAAACAGAGAGAAAAATGGGATTTGCAGCAGAGGCTGAAAACCTGCAGAAAGCAGAAGATTCTGAAAGTATAGAAAAGTTCATATGATAATAAACCTGTGTTATATCAGAATCTATTGTACATTTTTTTAACTTTTTTTAGGATCGTTTTTAAGAGAAATAACCGGATAAAAATGGAAAATTTTACATAAAAGCCAAGTATTTTTGAGAACGCCATGACCGAGACAGAAAGCAAGTGGGATGAGAAACTAAAAAGATTCTTTAAAGACTACTACTGGAATGAGATCCTTCAGCTTGCAAACGAATATCCGGACCAGCGAAGTCTTGGAGTGGATTTTACAGATATCGAGAAGTTTGACAGGGAGCTTTCGAAAGAGTTTCTTGAGCACCCCGGAGAACTTGTATTTGCAGCTGAAGCTGCCCTGAAAGAAATTGACCTCCCTGTAGAAAAGAGCCTTGAGCAGGCTCATGTAAGGATTATAAAAATCCCGAACAGGGTTCCTATCAGGGAACTGAGAAGCAAACACCTCTCACGCTTTGTTGCAATAGAAGGCATGATAAGGAAAGCCACAGAGGTAAGACCAAGAATTACTAAAGCTGCCTTCCAGTGCCTGAGATGCGGGCACCTTACCACTGTCGAACAGAACAGTTTCAAATTCGAGGAACCCTTTGCAGGCTGTGAAAATGAGACCTGCGGAAAAAAAGGGCCTTTTAAGATTTCAATTGAAGAGTCTACTTTTATCGATGCTCAGAAACTCCAGATCCAGGAATCTCCGGAAAACCTGAAAGGAGGCTCACAGCCGCAGAGCCTGGAAGTGGATGCCGAAGACGACCTTACAGGTAATGTTACCCCCGGAGACCGTGTAATTATTAACGGACTCCTGAAATCTAGGCAGCGAACCCTCAAAGATGGAAAATCAACTTTCTACGACCTGGTACTGGAAGCAAATTCCATCGAGCGCCTGGACAAAGATTATGATGAGCTTGAAATAACTGCCGAAGACGAGGAACAGATCCTTGAACTTTCCCGTGACCCGGCAATTTATGAAAAAATCATAGCGTCCATTGCACCCTCTATCTACGGATATGAAGATATCAAAGAAGCCCTTGCCCTCCAACTGTTTTCAGGAGTTGTGAAAAACCTTCCTGACGGCTCGAGGATCAGAGGTGATATCCATATGATGCTTGTAGGCGACCCTGGAATTGCAAAAAGCCAGCTGCTGCGTTATGTGGTTAAACTCTCGCCAAGAGGCGTGTTTACATCAGGGAGAAGTGCATCTGCAAGCGGTTTGACTGCTGCTGCCGTTAAAGACGACATGAACGACGGAAGATGGACAATCGAAGGCGGTGCCCTTGTCATGGCTGACATGGGGATTGCTGCGGTTGACGAAATGGACAAAATGAAGACAGAGGATAAGAGCGCCCTGCACGAGGCAATGGAACAGCAGACTATAAGTATTGCGAAAGCCGGGATTATTGCTACTCTTAAGTCCCGCTGTGCTCTCCTTGGAGCTGCAAACCCAAAATACGGACGTTTTGACCGTTATGAGGGACTCGCAGAACAGATAAATATGCCTCCAGCACTGCTTTCCCGTTTTGACCTCATCTTTGTTTTACTCGACACTCCAAATCATGCCCTGGACAGCAGGATTGCAAACCACATCCTTCAATCGCATTATGCAGGAGAACTCTCCGAACAGAGGCTGAAACTTCCCGGCTCTAAGATCACAGAAAGTTTTGTTGATGCAGAACTGGAAATAATCGAGCCTGTGATAGACTCGGAAATTATGCGGAAGTACGTTGCATATGCACGAAAAAATGTGTACCCTGTAATGGAAGTAGACGCAAGACAGTACCTTATCAACTTCTATACAGACATCCGGAAGAGTGGAGAAGGCAAGAATACGCCTGTACCCGTGACAGCTCGGCAGCTTGAGGCGCTGGTTCGCCTCTCTGAAGCCAGCGCAAGAGTACGCCTGAGCAATATAGTCACTCTGGGAGATGCAAAACGGACTATAAGAATCACCATGAATTGCCTTAAAAACGTGGGTGTTGACCCTGAAACTGGTGCTCTTGATGCAGACGTACTTGCTTCAGGCACAAGCATGAGCCAGAGAAATAAAATAAAACTCCTTAAAGACATAATAAAAAAGGTCTCTGAGAGACATACCGGTGCCAAAGCCCCTCTAGAAGAAGTTTATGCCGAAGCTGAAAACGAGCACGGAATAGACAGAGGCCACGCAGAGGAATATATAAAAAAAATGAAGCAAAGAGGGGACATTCTTTCTCCTGACCAGAGCCATATCAGGTTAATTAATTAAGTTAAAAAACAGAGGACATATATCTGAAAAAATTGCTGAGTACCATAAGTCCCTCAGGCAGGAGCAAACTACCCATAAACAAAATAATGGTGGTTAAGCTGTAAATACTAAAAGGGCGAAATGGTTAAGCTGTAAATACTAAAAAGGCGAAGTATTACTAAAAAAGGGAAAGTATGTATCTAAAGATTTATAAAAATGAAGGGAACAGGCTTGTTGCAGCCTGTGATAAGGAAGTGCTCGGAAAAACCCTGAAACATGGCAACACCGTAGTAGAGGTCAGCAGGGCTTTCTATGAAGGAGAGCCTGTTTCTGAGGAAGAACTTCAGAAAGCTCTGGAAGAAGCTATGACTGCAAATCTCTTCGGGGAAAAAACAATCAAATGTGCCATAAAGTGCGGGCTTATCGATCCTGATTCTGTAATCATGATCGACGGTGTACCACATGCTCAGATATTCAGAGTTTGAAAAAATCTCAAAACTCTTAAAACTCTTGATATCTCACGCTGGTTGTGTAAATGGCTAAAAAGTGGTATACGGCAATTCCCGGTTTAATTTTCCGGGCTGGCCCTACCAGAGCCGGATAAAAATAAAACCTATCAAAAAAAAATTGCAAAATCGTGATACTGTGAGCGGAAATATTGAAGAAGCCGGGATCAAAATGCTGACCGAAGGGGAACTGATTTCCGGGGTTGTGGAAAAACACAACAGGTTTCTGGAAGAATACCGAAAGGAGTTTAAAGAACTGGACATCAGGCTGAACCAGTTAGAAGAAGATGCAAAAGCTACCAAAATTTCCAGAACCCGTATGGCGGAGCGAAAAGAAGTCCTGAAGGAAAAACGCCAGCAATACTACCATCAGGCAGAGGGATTGCTCGAAAAGGAGCTATTTCCAAAGCTGGATACTGTAACTGCGGATAAAATAAAGGAAGATATTAAAAAATTCAAAGGGCATATCGAACCCGAAGATGAACAGAAATTTGAAGACTCTTTTATGGAAAACCTGCAAGAACTCATCAGGGAAAAGGGAGCTGAAGAAAGCATTCTCCTGCAAACCAGAGCCAGATTGGAGGACGCCAGAAACTCAAACCTGGAATTAAAAAAGATAACAGAGTCTGAAAAACAACTTGAAGAGGATGATGAAAACAAGAACAGTGAAATTTCCAGAGATAAACCCCAGCACAAATGGCTCAGCAGCAAAATAAAAAGTCACGAAGAAGCCCTGAGTTACTGGGAAAAACAAAAAGTATAACCGTTTTCGGAAAACACGTGGGTGGTAAGACATGAACAACGACGTTTCAA
The DNA here is from genome assembly GCA_041596555.1 of Methanosarcina sp. Classification (GTDB taxonomy): domain Archaea; phylum Halobacteriota; class Methanosarcinia; order Methanosarcinales; family Methanosarcinaceae; genus Methanosarcina. The sequence continues at coordinate 1,305 of JBFHIK010000184.1, read as the reverse complement.
CAGCAGAAACTGCAACGGCCGACCTTTCAAACCTTAACGAACGAGAGCTTAAGGGCAAGGTAAACGAGCTCAGGAGCAGGATAGAGAAAAGTGAAAGGCAATTGGCTTCGATTTTTAAGGAACTGAAAATAAACAGGACCGATATAGACGAATTGAAAGGAAAGAGAGACTCTCTGAACAAGCAGGTTAAGGAAAGGGTTGCAAAAGCACAGTCACTTAGAGACCAACGTGACAAGATAAATAAGCAAATTGGAGAGTATAAAGAGAAAAGGAGCGACGTAAATTCCAAAACTCAGGAGCTTTTTTCAGGAATTGCGAACCTCAAAGAACAGCGTGATGAATGCAACAAACTCTCTCACGGGAGCGTGGAATCCCTCTCGAGGGCGTATGAGGCAGAACTTGATGCTTTTTTTAATAAAGAACTCCCCCTTGAAGTGGAAATCAAGATACTCCAGAAGTTAAGCGACCTGAGTAAACGCCTTGAAGCTGCAAATAAGGCAAATGAACTGCATGCACAGATCCAGGAGAGCTATAGAGAGTCAAAAGGAATTCATAAAGAGGGAGACGAGTTCCACGAAAAAATTCAGGAACTTTCGGATGAATCTCAGGCATGCCACCTGGAAATGCTCGAAAACTTCAAGGCAGCAGACGAAATCCGAAAAGAAGCAAATATGTACCATGCCCAGCTTACGGATAAAATTACAAACATAAATGCCATTAAAGAAAAAATAGATCCCCTCAAGAACAGCATCGCTGGCAGCCGAAAGGAACTCTCATCAGACCTTGACAGGCTAAAAGACCTCCAACTGACGAAAGATGAGCATAAAGTCAGCCAGAAGCACACTGATGCCCGCGAAAAGTTGCATAAAAATGCTCGCCTCAGCCTGGAAGACCTTAAACTCCTTATAGAGAAAGGAGATGTAAAGTTCTCTACAAAAGACTGAGAAAACAGATACAAGAGCAAAAAATAAAAAAATCAGGGTTGAAAACCGGTTGTAAAAAGTCTGTTTCAGACATTTCAGACTTATCTTTTCATCGGGAACTCTAGTTTAAACTTCAGTTCCCAATTTTGAAATATGGTTCTGCTTTAAATATATAGTTTTTACTTTTAAGTCGGACTCTTACATTTAAAACATATTTATATATTACTCAACAGACCACTTTTTCTTAAATCACTTTTCTTAAATCACTTTTCTTAAATCACTTTTCTTAAATCACTTTTCTTAAATCACTTTTCTTAAATCACTTTTCTTAAATCACTTTTCTTAAATCACTTTTCTTAAATCACTATTCTTAAATCACTTT
>JBFHIK010000183.1:0-5770 GCA_041596555.1 Methanosarcina sp. | reverse complement strand
ACAGCCTTGCAGTGCTGCAGCTTGTGGATGAAACTCTGGATGATTATGAATTGATGTTTGCAGATACAGGGATTGAGTTTCCGGAAACCCTTGAAAACGTCAGAAAGGTTGCAGAATATTACGGAAAAACCCTGAGGACAGCGAGTTCGGGAGATTCTTTCTGGGAGTCTATAGGAGTTTTCGGGCCTCCGACAATGGATACGCGCTGGTGCTGCAAGATCTGTAAACTGGGACCCATTGCCAGGCTGATTGATGAAAATTATGAGGGAGGCTGCCTGAGCTTCATAGGACAGCGCCAGTACGAATCCCATGCTCGCTCCATCAGTAATAAGGTCTGGAAAAACCCCTGGGTGGGAAATCAGGTTGGGGCGTCTCCCATACAGGAATGGACAGCTCTGCATGTCTGGCTCTACATCTTCAGGACAAAAGCTCCCTACAACCCGGCTTATGAGAAAGGGTATGACCGGATGGGATGCTGGCTCTGTCCTTCCTCCTCCCTATCTGACTTTTTCCAGCTTGAGGAAAGCCATCCTGAACTTGCAAAAAAACTCAACTCCCACCTCCTGGCTTACGCAGAAAGGATGGGGCTTTCCCCGGAATGGGTAAAATACGGCTTATGGCGCTACAAACGCTACCCAAAAGTCCTGCAGACGCTTGCGGATAAAAAGGGAATTTCCCTGCTCCCTACCCAGGAAGCTCCCGGAGAGCTCCATTTTGAAGTTGCCACAGGATACAGGCCCTGCAAAGCAGGAGGGATTTCTGCGGATGGAAGTTTCGGGCAGGCGATAGATATTGAATCTCTTGAAGAAAGCGGAATGCTCAATCCCGTAGGGAAAGCATCCTTCATAGAAGGGGCTGCCTCTGTCGCTCTGGGGGAATCCAGAGCCCAGGTCTTTGCTTCCGGAAATGTAAACGGGAGAAGTGATTCCGAAAAAACCCTGAAAAAGCTCATGCGAATGGTCGAGTTCTCAGTTAGAAGAGCTGTTCTCTGCCAGGGCTGCGGAGTCTGTGTAGGACACTGTGAGCACAACGCAATTGAAATGAAAGAAAAGAGAGCCTGGATCAGGGAGAGTTGTACTCACTGCGGAGCCTGTATAGAGGTCTGCCCGCTTGTGAAATTCCTGTAAAATTCCTGTAATTATTAATCCAGCGTCAAATGTTCAGGTTGTCCATAATTAATCGCTTGAAATTATTCCGGGCAGCCTGACTTACATCTCCTATTTTTTTCATATCCTGTTCAGTGCAACTCCCCTGAAAATCTCCGATTTCCTGTGATCCAGAATCGCAATTAGGGGAGAAAAGCAGATGAAGTATAAAGTGAGTCCACGGCAAGGCAGGGCGGATGGACTTTTACCAGAGAAGGTGACCTTGCCAGGGCTTTGGGTTCCATGACCTGTAAAAAGTTTACTCAGGCATCAATATTGATCTCAAAACAGCTTGCTATCTGGTTACCCCTCCGGTATGTGCCTGTTATCTTTTGACTTCCCTGGCAAGTTACCTGAATATCCCATACATGGTATCCTCCGCTTTCGGTCTTTTCCTCATCTCCAGGGACAAAACTGTCCCTCATTATCTGTAAGCCGTTACTGGTTGCAATGTCCCAGCTGAATCCGCTGACGGGATTTTCCGGAAATTGGATTGTAAACGGTTTTTTGATCATATTGTCCCTCTCCTTACCGTCCTTATGCAACCGTCCTTCCTTACCCACTTTATAATCCTTTCGCCATTTTTTGCGAATTTCAGATAAATTACTTTTCTGAAGAAATCCGCATGTAGAGCTGATCTACATAAAAAAATAGCCTCTCTCAAAAATGGGACCGAAATTCAGGTTATGGAAACAATTTCGAACTATTACCCATATTATTATTACATTTCTTGTTTGATAAATTTTATGAAAAAATTCTCTTCGGGGTTAACAATAAAAAGGACTCAAACACTAAACTATTTTTAACTGCGGTAAATGTTGTTTATATACTAATTATAAATATAAATTATGTGGTTAACTGGAGTAATGTAAATGTATAATAGAGTAAACATTAACTCGCCTGATAAATCTCCTGGCCTGTACAAACGACCAGGTAAACACAGGATCTAAATAACACAAACAATGAGGTAGACCTACTCCCAAACATATGCACAACACAGCATTCAGGTTTAATAATCAAAAAGGCTTTTTTGACCCTTTTTTTTCTGGAGCCCTCCTACCCTTACCCCCACGCGCCGGAGTTCAGTTCTGTTTTCCGAAAGGAATTCGCTCAGGATCTCCCTGGTTGCTTCAAGAAGGGCTTCCTTTGAGGAAACGGTATGGTTGAGTGTGCGGCTCCTTGTATACATCCTGAAATTTGAGTTTATGGCTGTAAAGGTTACAACCCTGAAGGAGAGTTCCCTTGAACCCAGTTTTTCAATAACGTCTTCTGCAAGCCTTTCCAGCAGCTGAAAGATAAGTTCCTGATCCAGAGTATCCTCAGGCAGTGTTGCAATCCTCCCGATCTGTTCTGAGCCTTCCCTTTCCTTAAGGGGGGATTCATCAATTCCTGCCGCAGCTTGTTTAAGCCACGTGCCCCGGGCTTTTCCAAAGGTGGAAATAAGTTTGATTACATCATGTTCTGCAAGGTCCTTTACCGTAACTATGCCCATTTCCTGCAATTTTTTTGCAGTTACATCCCCGATCCCCCAGAGTTTGGACACCTTCAACGGCCAGAGAAAACTTTCCAGATTTTCGGGGCTTACGACTGTAATCCCATCAGGTTTTTTTGCGGAGGAAGCCATCTTGGCAATTAGCTTATTTGGTCCTATTCCTATAGAGCAGGTCAGGTTCTCCTTTTCTTTTATTTCTTCCTTTATCTGCATCCCGAGCTCAAAAGCAAGGTTAAAGTCTCCCTCTGTCCTGTCGGTAATTTCAAGGAAAGCCTCATCAATACTTATCTGTTCAAAGGAATCTTCGTTTTCTCCCAGGTCTGCATAGTTGCGGAGAATTTCCATTATTCTGTCTGAAATCGAAGTGTAAAACTCCTTCCTGACAGGCAGGAAAATGGCTTCAGGATTGAGTTTCTTAGCCCTTGAACAGGGCATTCCCGATCGAATTCCAAACTCTCTCGCAATGTAATTACATGTGCTAACAGATCCGCTGAGTTCGCTTCTCCCGGAGAGCATACAGACTACAACTGCTTTTCCGCGGAGTTCCGGCTTTTCCCGCTCCTCAATGGCTGCATAAAAATAGTCCATATCTATGTGAAGAATGACTCGCTGCATCACAGCAAAAGATGCGGGGAAGATTTGTATAATTATCTCTCAAGCTTATTTGCCTTTCAGGTTTATAATGCCGAAAAGGAATTTACACCGGAAAGTACAAACCATAACACATAAAAAAGATAACTTCATTAGCTGTGACACTATTTTTAAAAAAGGTATATTATAAGGTCAGTAGTGGTCTCCTTACAGGACGTTTTCAAGTATGAGTATATCGAATCCCCCACACAACTCCGATGAAGCACAAAATATCCCTGAAGAAATTGCAGGCAGGAGGAATCTTAAAACAGAGGTAAGTCCTGAAAAAGCAGACAAAGCCTCTGAAATAAGCGGTACTCCTATCCTCGAAGTAAGAGATCTCTGTCACAGATACCCGCACCTTGAATTAAATTCCCTGGATAAAATTAACCTGAAAGTATTCAGAGGGGAAAGGGTTGCAGTGCTTGGGGCTAACGGAGCAGGAAAATCAACTCTTTTTAAACACCTCAATGGGATCCTGCACCCTCTTTCCGGAGAAGTCCTGGTAAAGGGAGAAAAGGTTACCAAAAAGAATGTCCGGATGTGCAGAGAGGCAGTGGGGATCGTTTTTCAGGACCCTGATGACCAGGTGCTCGCTCCAAGTGTTGAAGAAGATATAGCTTTTGGGCCGATTAATATGGGCCTCTCCAGAGAAGAGGTAGAGCTCAGGGTGAAAGAAGCTCTGGAAATGGTGGGACTTACAGGTTTTGAAGAGAGGGCGCCGCACCATTTGAGTGGAGGGCAGAAGAAACTTGTGGCAATTGCAGGCATCCTTGCCATGCGCCCGGAAGTTATTGTGCTTGACGAACCCACAGCAGGGCTTGATCCTTTGAGTTCAGCCCGGATCCTGGAACTTATTATGAAAATGAACCGGGAACTCGGGATCACCATGCTTCTTTCCACACACGATGTGGATGTTGTTCCTTATTTTGCAGAAAGGGTTTTTGTCCTCCATCACGGGAGGCTTGAAGCTGATGGAACCCCTGAGGCGATATTCAATGACCCCGAACTTCTCAGGAAAGCCCATTTAAGGCTTCCGAGAGTGGCTGAAGTATTTGAAATGCTCCAGCAAGAAGGACTTGATGTAAACATACAGATAACAGCCGAAGCAGCCAGAGATGAAATACTGCAGCTCGTAAGCTCTGGTAAAAAATAAGCGGTGATTGAGTGAAAGCCGGAAAAAAGGCTCCTTAAAGGAGAACGTAGAATGGTAAGTCTCACGGATATTGAACGCGAATCCTATAAAAACAGCCCCATACACAGACTTGACCCCCGGGTGAAATTACTCTTTACGCTTGCGATAATCATTTACGTAGTTAGCCTGCCCAGGGTTCACGAAAAAAACATGGTTCGCCTCCCTGTCATAGAAGTTTATTTGCTGCTTCTTGTGCTTGCTGCAGGGCTGGATTTAAAATACTTTTTCCTTCGTATTCTTGCAATTTTACCTTTCGGGCTCGGAATTGCCCTTATCCAGCCTTTCCTGAGACCCTCCTTTATTGAAAATTATACTCCTTACCCTCTTGACCTGCCTCTGGGGTTAAGCATAACATATGAAGGGCTTGCCTTTGGGAGCTCACTGATTGTGAAATTTCTGGTATGTATAACAGCCATCGTCCTGCTATCTTCCACTACGCGGCTGAGAGATATGGTTGCAGCAGCAGACAGGACGGGCATCCCGAGAGAATTCACTTTGCTTTTGAGCATGATGGTGCGCTACCTCTTCCTTTTCTGGTCCGTTTTCAAAAGGATAAGGGTCGCACAGCAGACCAGGCTCTTTGATATCTGGAATAAAGATGTACCAAGGAGATGGGTCATCGAGCAGGTAGGAAACAGCATGAGCTCAATTTTCATACGCTCCTATGAGCAGGGAGAAAGGACCTATATCAGTATGCTTTGCAGAGGCTACGGAAGTGGGCACGAAAAATCGTATTACAGGACTAAAATCAGAACCTCTGATATCTTTTTTTTGCTCCTGGGCGCATGTTGCATATTATATACCCATTTTTATATCTGAAAGTTCTGCTGCCCGAAAAGAGGCCTGAATTGTATATATTTGAAACATACTTTCTTCAGGTCTCCGGATGTGTTTATCTTCGTTTCAGAAACACAACTGTATTATTAACTGGAGGCTCAGGCTGAACCCTGAGGTATTCTTTGAATCCTGAAGGTAGCTCGAAGGGGGACTGCCGTCCAGAAATCTCTGAAGCCGGTTTTCGTAGAGGCGGTAGCGTAGAGGCGGTAGGAGACTTTGCTCCTTCGGGAATAATTCTTGCCATGTGTTCAACTCCTCCTTTTTGGGTTCAGCCTGGGCTGCGACCATGTAAAGGTCACAGCTGATTTTAAGGAGCAGGATGAAGTGTTTTCCTTCTATAATCTTGATTTTTGCGGAAAGACAGATTCATAAACCAAGGTTAGAATATATCAGGATTCAGAACATTTCTTTTTTCAACATCGTAATCGCCAGAATCACCGAGAAAAACATAGAAATTATAAAAATAATTGT
>JBFHIK010000182.1:0-5792 GCA_041596555.1 Methanosarcina sp. | reverse complement strand
TTTTTTTTAATTTATTTTTCAATTTTTTTAATTTATTTTTCAATTTTTTTAATTTATTTTTCAATTTTTTTTAATTTATTTTTCAATTTATTTTGTTTTTTCATCCATATTTATTTTATGCAGATTATTTTATGCAGATTATTTTTATACAGATTATTTTTATGCAGATTATTTTATGCAGATTATTTTATGCAGATTATTTTTATGCAGATTATTTTATGCAGATTATTTTAGTATTTCTTCATTCAATTCTGTTTGATTAAGTTCTTTTTCCGTTTTGCCCTGGTTTTTCTTCTCACCGTACCCTCCCCCACCCGGGGTCTCTATAACAAAAACATCTCCACTTTTTAGCTTAATTTCAGCCTGTCCCCCAACCTCGATAACGCTGCCATCCCTGCGGATAAGCGTGTTCTTTCCGCACTCTCCGGGCATTCCACCTTTGAGCCCGAAGGGCGGGAGTTTCCTGTGGCTTGAGAGAATGGCTGCATTCATATCTTTCAAAAACCTTATTTTCCGGACAACCCCGTTTCCACCCCTGAATTTGCCCTCTCCCCCACTTCCCTGCCGGATGGAAAACTCCTCAAGCAAAACCGGAAACCTTGTTTCAAGGATTTCAGGGTCGGTAATTCTGGAGTTGGTCATGTGGGTATGGACAGCATCCGTTCCTGCAAATCCTGGACCTGCCCCTGCTCCCCCGCAGATTGTTTCATAGTACTGGAAGTCCGAATTTCCGAAGGTGAAATTATTCATAGTACCCTGGGAAGCAGCCAGAGTACCAAGGGCTCCGAACAGGGCATCAACAATGTACTGTGAGGTCTCAACATTGCCTGCAACAACTGCTGCAGGATATTCCGGCCTGAGCATGGAGCCGTCTGGGATGATTATTTCAAGCGGCCTTAAACAGCCCGCATTCAGGGGAATATCACTTTTTACCAGTGTCCTGAAAGCGTAGAGGACAGCAGCCAGGCAAACAGACGCAGGCGCATTGAAATTGTTTGAAAGCTGGGGGGATGTCCCCGTAAAATCTATTATGGCACTCCGGTTCTTGCGGTCAATGGTGACCTTCACTTTAATTGCATTGCCGTCATCGAGCAAATAGGTGAATTCTCCGGCTGTAAGCCTGTCAATAACTCTTCTTACAGCTTCTTCGGCATTATCCTGCACATGGTCCATATAAGCTTCAACGGTTTCAAGGGAAAATTCTTCCACCATCCTGCGCAGTTCCTGAAGCCCTTTTTCATTTGCAGCTACCTGGGCCCGGAGGTCAGCCATATTCTGTTCCGGGTTTCTTGCAGGGTATTTTCCCGACCTCAACCAGGATTTCAGCTTTTCTTCGCAGAAATGGCCCTGTTTGACTATTTTCATACCCTCGCTCAGCACCCCTTCTTCTTCAATGCTCCTGCTGCCCGGAGGCACGGATCCAGGACTTATTCCTCCGACGTCGGCATGGTGGCCTCTGGATGCCAGATAAAACAGGACCTTTCCGGAACTGCCAAACATCGGAGTAACGACCGTGATATCCGGGAGATGAGTGCCTCCGTGATACGGGGAGTTGATAAGGAATACATCCCCTGCCTGCATTTCCTGAAACTGCGTAAGGATAAGGGATTTTACGCATTCTCCCATGGAACCAAGGTGTACGGGGATGTGAGGGGCGTTTGCTATAAGGTTTCCTTGCCTGTCGAAAATCGCACATGAAAAGTCAAGCCTCTCTTTTATGTTTACCGAGTAGGCTGTGTTCTGCAGAGTGTAGCCCATCTGCTCGGCAACTGACATGAACCTGTTATTGAAAATCTCGAGCATTACAGGGTCAACCTCTGTCCCTATGGCTGTTTGGGCAGGGAGGGGAATTTTGCGGTGCAGGATGAGATGATCGCGTTTCGTAATCTCTCCTTCCCAGCCGGGTTCAATTATAATGGTAGTATTTTTTTCAATAAGAATTGCAGGCCCGCTTATACAGGTTCCCGGTTTGAGTTCTTCCCTCTGGAAAACAGGAGTCTCATGAAATTCTCCATAGCTGTACATTTGAACCGCCGAGACGGGAGAAAAAACAGGGTTTGTTTCAGTTTCCAGCACAGGGTCAGAAACTCTTTCAGTAATCCCTATGATCTCCACGGAAACAGCTTCAACAACCATGGATTTGCCCTCTATTACAAACCCAAAACGTTTTTTGTGGGCTTCCTCAAAGCCAGCCCTTAACGCCTCGTTATCTGCAAAATCAACAGCTAGCTGCGTATCTGAACCTGCATAGCGCATATGGACCTTAAAGAGGGCAGCAATGCATTCCTCCTGAACTCCCTGTTCAAGCATCAGTAGTCGGCCTTCATTTTCCAGCCCTGAAAATGCCGTTTTCAATTCCTCTATCAGCCTGTCTGAAAGTTCAGCTCCAATATATTGTTCTTTTATCAACCTCTGGTCTGCAAGTCCCATCCCGTATGCTGAGAGCACGCCTGCATAAGGATGAATGAAGATCCTTTTGATCCCGAGGCTGTCTGCAACCCTGCAGGCATGCTGGGCGCCGGCTCCTCCAAAGCAGCAGAGAGTATATTCTTTTATGTTGTATCCCCGCTGGACCGAGATTTTTTTTATGGCATTTGCCATATTCTCGACTGCGACTGAAAGAAAACCTTCTGCTACCTGTTCAGGGGTTCGGGTACTGCCTCCACTTAAAGCCTCTTTTTCAGAGACTTCTTTTTCAGAGATTTCTTTTTCAGAAACTTCTTTTTCTGAGACTTCTTTTTCTGAGACTTCTTTTTCTGAGACTTCTTTTTCTGAGACTTCTTTTTCTGAGACTTCTTTTTCTGAGACTTCTTTTGCAATCTCTGTGAATCTCCTGCGCACAATTTCTGAATCAAGAGGCTGGGCTGCCCCCGGTCCGAATATCTTCGGGAACAATTCGGGCTGCAATTTCCCGAGCATGACGTTGCAGTCGGTAACCGTAAGGGGCCCTCCTTTCCGGTAAGAGGCCGGTCCGGGGTCCGATCCAGCAGAATCCGGGCCTACCCTGAACCTGCCTCCTTCGTAGTGAAGTATGGAACCTCCGCCTGCAGCTACGGTATGGATGCGCATCATAGGAGAACGCAGACGTACACCTGCAATCTCGGTTTCAAGGCTACGCTCATATTCTCCACTGTACTGAGCTACATCCGTAGATGTCCCTCCCATGTCGAAAGTGATTATCTTTTTTGCCCCTGCCATTTCCGAGGTTGCAACTGCTCCCACGATTCCCCCGGCAGGCCCCGAAAGGATGCAGTCCTTGCCCTGGAAAGCCCCCGAATCTATAAGCCCGCCGCTGGACTGCATGAACATGAGCCTGAGACTATTTTTTCCCTCACTTTCTTCCTCAAGGCTTTCTATTTCGCCTTCTTCATCTTCTTTTTCAGGTGCTTCTATTTCAGGTGCTTCTTCTTCACCTTTTTCTTCACCTTCCTCTTCACCTTCTCTTTCTTGCAGGTTCTTTTCGATAATGTCTACATATCTGCGAAGCACAGGAGAAAGATATGCATCCACAACTGCTGTTTCCCCTCTACTAACGATTTTTATTAGCGGGCTTGCCTGATGGGACAGAGAAACCTGTGTGAAACCGATCTCCTGCGCAAGCTTTCCGAGCTTTAGCTCATGCTCAGGATGCCGGTAAGCATGCATAAGGACAATTGCAGCTGAACGGATGCCGGTTTTGAAAGCTCCTTCAAGCCCTTTTCTGGCTTCCCCAAGGTCAAGGGGCACAAGCTCTTCTCCGTCCGCCCCGTACCTGCCTGAAACTTCGATAACCCTTTCATAAAGCTGGTCCGGAAGTTCGATCTTCTGTGCAAAAATATCCGGGCGGTTCTGGTACCCTATCCTGAGAGCATCTCCAAACCCCCGGGTTATGATAAGAACAGTGCGTTCTCCTTTCCTTTCAAGGAGGGCATTTGTGCCCACGGTTGTGCCCATTTTTATGGCTTCCACCTGTTCTGCAGGAAAGGGAGCATTTTCAGGCAGCCCTAGAACCTGGCGGATCCCTTGCATGGCTGCATCTTCATAATGAGCCGGGTCTTCGGAAAGAAGCTTGTGTGTGATCAGTTTTCCATCAGGGCGGCGGGCTACGATATCAGTAAACGTGCCTCCACGGTCTATCCAGAACTGCCAGCGGGATTTGGGGGACATGAAAAGAATAATTGTAGAGGTGGTATTAATTATTAATCGGGAAATTCTGGATGTAACTAGATTTTCCAGGAAAGGCATAACTTATTTTCAAAAAGACCACGAGAGAGTTACATCTTGATAGCGAGATTTGAATAAAATGAAAAAGCTTTTTGAGTTAAAATGTAATGAAAAAGTAAGAGAATTGAAAATTTCTCTTATAGATCATGTGTGAAAAAAAGATTTTGAAAGGATATTTAAAATCTGTCCACGTGAGACAAATTTTGGGATAAAACATTCTTTTGCTATCAGCAAAAAAGATATTAACGATCTCTCACGAACCCTTCTTTGCTGATAACAAAAAGGATTTTATTATTTAACCAGATTGTAAGCCCATTCGATCCATTCACAGAGGCATTCTAAATCCTCTTTCTCGACGGTAGCCCCGCACCAGATGCGCAAGCCTGAAGGGGCATCCCGGTAAGAACCGATATCATAAGCAACTTTTTCATTCTCAAGCGTTTTAATCAGTGCTTTAAGCTTTTCGTCGGGTAAATCAACTTTAAAGCAGACACTGGTGCTGGACCTTATCTCTTTTGTTTCCGCTAAGAAATGGATCCAGTTGTTTTTAGCAACAAATGCCTCAAAGACCGACAGATTCTCATTTGTCCGCTGGATAAGTTGTTTAAGCCCTCCGACAGACTCTGCCCATTTCATTGCTGCCAGCCAATCTTCATTAGCCAGCATGGATGGGGTGTTAATAGTAGAGCCTTCAAAAATCCCCATATTCAGTTTACCACTTTTGGTCAGTCGGAAAATTTTGGGCAATGGCCAGGCAGGAGTATAGCTTTCTAACCGCTGAACAGCCCGCGGAGATAAAATCAGCATCCCGTGTGCACCTTCCCCACCTAAAACCTTCTGCCATGAGAAAGTAATGACATCCAATTTATGGCAGGGTATATCCATAGCAAATACAGCAGAGGTGGCATCGCAAAGCGTGAGCCCTTCCCGGTTATCAGGAATCCAGTCGCCATTGGGTACTTTGACTCCGCTAGTAGTCCCATTCCAGACAAAGACGACATCATTCTTGAAATCGACCTTCTTTAAATCTGGTAATTTTCCGTATTCTGCCTCAAAAACTCGGGCATCTTTTAATTTTAACTGTTTGGTGATGTCGGTTGCCCATTCTTTACTGAAAGATTCCCAAACCAGAACATCAACCCCGCGGCACCCCAGCATGGACCACAAGCACATTTCAAAAGCGCCTGTATCGGAAGCCGGTACAATACCTACGAGATAATCGTCAGGAAGTCCAAGCATATCTCTTGTTCTTTTAATTGTTTCAGCTAATTTATCCTTGCCAGGTTTGCTCCGGTGTGACCGGCCAAAAGGTGTATCCTTCAGCTCTTCAACAGAATACCCTGGATGTTTGGCACAGGGTCCAGAAGAAAAACAAGGATTTTTAGGAACTCGTGTTGGTTTCATTTTATCTTTTCCTTTTTGGTACTGTTATGTTTTAGGGGAAGAAGAAATTTTTCATTTACAGGAGAAAATGTAATTATAGCCATCCTCGAAGACTTAACAGTGTACCTTTTATTTATCTTTTCTTGCTACTTTTACATGATCAAAACCAATGTTCGTAGCCAACAAAAAAGTGCCTCTATATTTCT
>JBFHIK010000181.1:0-5838 GCA_041596555.1 Methanosarcina sp. | reverse complement strand
TTCAGGAGAAAGTAAAACCTTTTCCGAACTTTCTAAACTCACCGGGCTTCGCGGTGGAAACCTTCTATTTCACCTGCAAAAACTGCTTGATACAGGCATGGTTTTACAGCGAAGTGAACGCGGAGACTATATCATTACAAGAAAAGGGTATTCCACCCTTCAGGGGCTCTCCAGAATTTATTCCAAAATCGAAGTGACAGAATAAAGGATAGAAAATCCCCCTGCATGAAAACGGTAAAAACTGTAGAAAACTGTAGAAAACAGTAGAAAATCTATAACCAGAGAAATTGTTCTAATAAAAAATAGAAGATAAAAAAAATTAAGGAAACTAGCTTAAATCGAACACCATTTTAGCCGTCGTTTCCTATTGCTTCAACCGGGCAGCTTTCCAATGCCTCCTTACAGGCTTCCTTTTCCTCATCAGTGTCCGGCTGTTTATATACATAAGCATTAGAGTCATCTTCAGTCATTTTAAAGTTCTCTGGTGATGTATCCACACATAAGTTACATGCGATACAGTCATAATCTACATAATAAGGTCCTGGAACATTTTCCGCAACTTTATCTGTCTTATCAGCCATATTTCACTTCCCCTATTGTGTTTCTATCACAATAAGAGTAATTAAGAGGATTTTTATATATAATTTAACATTCAAAACACTCTTTCAAGCCTAAGGATAACCATATTCCTGATCTTCAACTACATTGACCTTCAACTACATTGACCTTCAACTACATTGACCTTCAACTACATTGACCTTCAACTACATTGACCTTATATATTTTTTCCATGTGACTAAGAAAAAAGTTTTATCCCACATCATTTTTAATAAATCCTGGCAAATCCAGCTTTTAAAACGAAGAGGAGAATAAATAGGGGAAATCAGGGTATTACCGACCTGCCAATGAAAATCGAGCTTTCTGAAAATAAACGGCCTGCAAATGCTTAAAACTGCTTGAAAATTCTTTTCCGGCTACAGGCAAATCAGGATGGGCCCGAAAAAAGAATTCAGAGGTTCCTTTTCACCGCTGGATCAATTTCAGTATTTTCCCTTACCAGCCGGTCTCCGGAAAGTGCGTAGATTACGGGCCTTGCATTGGCCAGTCGGACTTTGCGGATGTCTTCGTTGGAAATTCCTTCGATATGCTTGATCAGCGCCCTCAAGCTGTTCTGGTGGGCGCAGATGATTACATTTTTTCCTTCCAGAAGGGCCGGGAAGATCTCCCTTTCGAAATAGGGAACTGCACGCCTGTAGATGTCTTTGAGACTTTCCCCTTCGGGAGGTCCTTCGTCATAACTCCGGCACCAGTGAAGGATCTGTTCTTCTCCGTATTTATCTTTCATTTTGTCCTTCTTCCTGCCCTGCAATATCCCGTAATAGCGCTCGTTTAAGGCTTCACTGGAATGAATCGGTATAAGGCTCTTTTTGATTTTTGGGGGATATGAATACCGGTTTTCTTTATTGTCCGACCCGGCTTCACCTCCACTTTCTGTCCTGCCTTCCCCTGAACCAGCTGCTTCATGGACAAAGACCCCTATCTTTGCCTGTTTAGAAAGGATAAGAAAGAGAGTTTCCTGAGCCCGGACCAGTTTTGAAGTAAAAGCAATGTCCAGCCCGATCTCCTCAAGTTCGGCAGCACAGAGCAAAGATTCTTCGATCCCCTTTCCGGTCAGCGGGACGTCCACCCAGCCCCCAAACCTGCCATCAACGTTCCAGCCAGACTCTCCATGTCGTACAAGTATAAGGTAACTCATCCAGATCTTCCAATCCCGGGGCTTAATGCCTGTTTTTTAAAAAGTGGTTTATAAAGTATGGTTTATAATATATGGTTTATAATGTATGGTTTATAATGTATGGTTTATAATGTATGGTTTATAAAGTATAATTTCAAAGTGTGGATTTGAATTATGCCTTTAAGATATATTTTTTTGATTTAAACCTTCATGATTTTAGCAATTGAGGCTTAAACTCAAGTTCCGTATCGTAGAGCAGATGCCAGAGGTCCCCTTTTTTGTACATCCTTTCCGCATCAACTTCAGCCCCCTGCCCTATTATTTCAAACACGACTTTCCGGGATTTGAAAGTGACCTTTCCGAGCCTGCTTTCCATCCGGCTGTAGTCAAGAGCATCGGCAAGCCGGATAAGAGCAGCCACTTTCAGGGTTATATCCTGCAGGGCTTCGGGCAGATTCCCGAAAGCCTTTCCTTTAAGCCCTTCAATTTTCTTCATACCCACTTTTTTTTTGTGCAGGAAAGCCGTCCAGGCAACAACCGGCCACAGCCGTTCAGGCAATTCGGAAGGCGGGTGGTGGAGCAGGATATCTCTCCCTGCCCTGTGGTGGTTCTCAAAGTCCGTAGCTACCCCGGCATCATGCACAAGGGCAGCCATTTCCACAAGTTGTTGGAACTCAGAACCAAGCCCATGGACAGGAGCGAGGATCTCAAAAAGTTCGAGGGCATTCCGGGCCACGTTATCTGCATGGCTGCGTTCAATTCCGTATTTGTGGAAAAGGTCTTCGAGGGGAAGGGGGTCGGGCAGGAAATCTCCCCCGGATCCGTCATCCCTCAATGGTCTGGCATTAGAGCTCATGCAAAATTTCCTTCTTTTAAATTCCTTTCTATTATTGAAATTGACCTGAAGTTATTTCCCAGTTTTCTTTCTGCTTTTTTCTTCTTTTTTTGCGGGGCCACCAGAAAAGCCGTTGGAGGCACTTATATTTACTCATTAATAGAAAATTGGTTTTCGGGGAAAGGAAAGTATTCTCTCAGGGGGACATTTTTTCAGTTTATTGTCTCTCTCAATTGTGGTGTCGGTTTGAAAGTTAATTTTTCTTACATGACGGGGCGGCCCAGTTCTCGCGCGGCGCAGGGAGTGAAAAATGAAAAATTCCCCCCTCGAGCGGAAAAGATAAGAAAATGAACTCATGCAATAAACTCCAGCCTTAGTCTGCCGATAACTGAATTATTATATATCATGTCCCGACTCTTAGTAAATAATGATCAAAATCAGCTTCAAGCAGGGAACTCTCCTCATACAGGGCAACGTCCGGGTCCCCAATTCAACCTGGGACGAAAGGAGCGGGAGCTTCAGGGCCCTTGCCATGTATTACAGAGATATCATCAGTTACCTGGAAAATTCCGGAATTGAGTTTGAAGACAGCGTCCTTGACCTTCTTCCCTGTCCGGACCTTACAGAAGCTTATGAGGCTTCGGGAAAGAAGCTGAATTTGAGGGATTACCAGGCTGAAGCCCTTGTTTCCTGGAGTGAGAATGAAAAATGGGGAGTTATGGTCCTGCCGACAGGAAGCGGAAAGACCCTTGCCGGCATCCGGGCAATTGCAGGGTGCAACATCCCGGCTCTTATAGTTGTCCCGACCCTTGACCTGCTTGAACAGTGGAAAAAGCAGCTTGAAGCAGCCTTTTCCATGGAAATCGGAAAACTTGGGGGCGGCGAGAAAAAAATCCTTTCGATAACCGTTTCCACATATGACTCTGCCTATATTCATGCCGAAACCCTGGGGAACAGGTTCGGTCTCCTGATTTTTGACGAAGTGCACCACCTGCCTGCAGCAGGGTACAGGAGTATTGCCGAATTTTCCGCGGCCCCATACAGACTCGGGCTGACTGCCACATACGAAAGAGAAGATGGGCTGCATACGGAACTCAACCGGCTTGTAGGGGGAAAGGTCTACGAGAAAAAGGTCGCGGAACTTGCAGGCGGGCACCTTGCCCCTTATACGATAAAGCGGGTTTCTGTGGCGCTCACCGACCGGGAGCAGAAAGAATACGACCAGAAATATTCTGTATTCCTTAACTATCTCAAAAAAACAGGGCTGGTAATGAGGGGAGTGCAGGACTTCCAGAAACTGGTCATGAAAAGCGGCAGAGACCCTGAAGCCAGAAAAGCCCTCCTTGCAAGAAATGCAGCAAGAGACCTTGCCTTTAACAGCGATTCAAAAATTGAGAAACTGAGGGAGATCCTGGAACAGCACAGAGAAGACAGGGTGTTTATCTTCACAGAACATAACCGGCTCGTGCACCGGATTTCAAATACCTTCTTTATCCCGGCGATCACCTACCGGACTCCTGCAAAAGAAAGGAACTCCATCCTCGAAAAGTTCAGGGCAGGCAGCTACAGGGCTGTTGTTACCTCAAAGGTCCTGGATGAAGGAATTGATGTGCCTGAAGCAAACATAGGGATCATAGCAAGCGGGACAGGCAGCAAACGTGCCTATGTCCAGCGCCTGGGCAGGATCCTCAGGAAAAAAGAGGGAAAAGAAGCCGTGCTTTACGAAATAATCGCCTCGGAAACCTCGGAGACCGGAACCGCACAAAGGAGAAAAGGGGCTTTATCTTCCGGAAGAAGCCCTGAAAACCAGAAAGGGGGTTCTCATGCTAACGTCTGACCTGCTTGTAACCCGCATTTCAAAGGGAAAGATAAAGCCAGCATATGCAGCCTTTAATTCAGAAAACCTTGAGCTTGCAGAGCTCCTTATAGAGACCTTCGAGCAACATGCAGGACAAAAATACGGCAACCTCCTTTCCGAACTTGAGGGTTATGAAGAGATGAATTACCGCTTCATCCGGGGGCTTTCCCAGCTCCTTGGCAGGCGGGCTGTGGTTGAAACTTCTTCAGCTGTTGACCCTTCTAAAGCCAGAGAAGCAGTTTTTGAAGCCTGTGCCGGGATGGCGCTTTCTCCTGCCGAAAGAAAAGAGGCACTTCAAAAAGCCGCAAAAAAACTCTCAATTTCAATTCCCGAGCTTGAAAAATCTCTCTGGGCAGACCTTGAGGAAAACCAGATCTTAAAAGAATTCAACCCCCTTTCCCCTGCAGAACTCCTCAGGCAGTACAACATCTCCCTTACCCAGACCCTCCTTTTTCGCGCTGTTGACCTGAACATATGGATAACAGGGGATTTCCAGCAGGCCCTCTGGAAGATTGTCAGATCCGGGCTTATGTATTCCCTGAAAGACACGGAGGAGAAAGCAGGCGAAAAAGAAGAAACTGAAGGGTTGAAAAGCGTTCACCTCCACCTTGACGGGCCGGCATCTCTGTTCAGGATGTCGGAGCGATATGGAAACTCGTTTGCAAAACTCTTCCCTATCCTCTTGAAATCAAAAGGCTGGAGCTTAAAGGCAGGAATTCTCCATAAAGGCTACCAGGGGAAGCGCATCCTTGATTTTACCCTTGACGGCTCGGAAGAGGCTTTCAAACCCATACCGGAAGCAGCCAGATATTCTGAGAGAATACCAGAAAGGGTCTCTTCCGACTTACAGCTTGCGGAAGGACAGGAAGAATACGGAACAGGAACCGAGAATGAAAAAGGGTTTGAGGGGAAGGAAAACGAAATTCAGGGAACTGGAATTCAGAAAACTGGAATTCAGAAAACTGGAACTAAGGAAGCAGAAACAGATACTGAAAGTGAAGCCTATGACAGCACTTATGAACAGCAGTTTGCCAGCTTAAGTTTAGGAGGTTGGAAAACAAAAAGAGAACCAACGATCCTGAAAGCAGGCAGGTACGCATTTATTCCGGATTTTTCCCTTCAGAAGGACGGGATGAAAGTGTACGTCGAGGTTGTCGGTTTCTGGACACCGGAATACCTTAAAAAGAAAACCGAGAAACTGAAGGAAGTAAAGGAACCCGTTATTCTCCTGATTAACAGAAAACTAAAGTGCTCAGAAAAAGACTTTCCTGCACAGGACGTGATTTTCTTTGACAGAAAGATTCCGGCAAATGAAGTAACGCAGGTGCTTAGAAAATATGAGAGAAGAAGGCTTGAAGAAGACCTGTCAAAACTTCAGGAAACGGAGATTCCTCTTTCCGGGGAACTGAT
>JBFHIK010000180.1:0-5878 GCA_041596555.1 Methanosarcina sp. | reverse complement strand
GTATCTTCACTACAAGACTATTGCTGAGGCGGTGAATATTCCCCAGATTCTTTACAACGTGCCGGGCCGAACCGCCTGCGACATGAGTAATGAAACAGTGTTTCGTCTGGCTGATATCGACAATATTTACATTGTAACTGGCCATAACTGTGGTGACCCTGGCAACAATCCCTACCCTGTCGCTGCCAATAACCGTGATAATAAAACGACTTGATGTCATGAAATATCTCCTGTTGGTCCTGCTTTATTCTGCAGGTTAATACATGAAAGCTATAAACAAGGAAATTTTGTTCAGATTGAATACCTGATAGATTATAAAGTAAACTGCTCCAGTCCCGAAGTAAAATGGCTGATACTGAAGTAGATGTTCTGATCCCGCTACAATTAAAAATCTTGAGAGGGTATCTAAAGGAAATCGTTTTTGAAATAAAGCAATATAGAAAAGGTTTTGAAAATAAAACAATATAAAAGTCGAGTTAACCTGTCATCTATGGAGGTCTGATCCTTAGATCAGGCCTCCGTTTCAAAACAGAGCTGGATTATCTTTCCTACAATATTGTGAATCTTTTCTCGCCCTTTTAGTTTTATTGAAAAGTCCGCATATTTATAATACAGAACCAGTCTTTCTTCATAAAGTTCCTTAAGGCTTCTGTCCCTGAGCCCTACTATACCCCTCCTTCTTGCGTTTGGGATCCTTTTTACGATGCTTCTGAAAGGAGCGTCAAGAAAGACTATCTTTGAGATTTCTTTTAAGTGTCCCATGGCTTTTTCAGAATAAACCACACTTCCACCAGGAGAGATAATACAGTTGTCCATCTGTCCAAGCCCCAGAATAGCTTCTTCTTCAAATTTGGTCAGAGCAGAATCACCCTGTTTATCAATAAGGGCTTGAAGAGGCATTCCAGTCTTTTCCGTAATCAGTCTATCGACGTCAATAAATGTATAATTAAGGTGTCTTGAAAGTGCCTTTCCTATAGTACTTTTCCCCGCTCCTGCCATGCCAATTAGTGTTATGTTCATTGCCCACTCTTCCTGCCTGCAAAAATCAAGGAATTCACCGACGAAAATTCCCCTGGGTGAAAGACCTTTAGTCTATAAGTTCTCAGGACAAAATATAATCTTCTGATATATAAAATGTACAACGTGAGTATTTTTTAAAAAGAAGCAAAATTATGATATATTCTTTTAATGAGAGGTTAATTCCTTTAATGAGAGGTTAATTCCTTTAATGAGAGGTTATTTCTTGACATGTTGCTCTTTTCTGTTTACTGTTTGAGAGCTCAAGCTGTAAATACATTTTTCAACCTTTTTAGAGGATTGCATGAAAGCAGAAATATACTCCAGAAGGACAACCCTGCTGCCGGAGAGATAATGTTTGAAAAGACTCCGGGTTGTCAGCTTATCCACCTGTTCGAGAGATACAATTGCAAGGTACATGAGAAGCCGGATAAAAAATACAAGCTGGAGTACAAGTATTTTGACCCAGGGGCTGTCCGAACTGATAGCTAGCCCGCAGATCCAGTTGCAGAGCTTAAGGGAGTGCGAGAGCAGCCGGACTTTATAAAAGTGCAAAAACAGAGCCAGGACTATAAAGAGAAACGCAGATCCCGCTAATAAATCTATTTCCTGCGCTATTAAGCTCATATGGTTCATTAACCCTTACTTTCATATATTATTTGAATTTATTCTCTTTAAATTCCGGTCCATATATTATTTGAATTTATTCTTTTTTAAGGTCCTGTTTTCCATTTAGATCAAACAGGCAGTTGCTGAAAGTAGATTTAAATTTATACTTTTCTATTTAAAGCTCACTTTAAAGCTCACTTAAGGGAAGGTTTGTCAGAATAAGATTTAAGAAAACCGGAAGGGATGCCAGACAAATAAAGTGTCTGACCGGAAAAGTTTGTCTGCCCGCACCCCTGTAACCGGACTTTACCTAAATTTTCAGGAGCCGTTATTAAATTCTACCTGTCAGCCCTTTCTGTTGGGAACGAAAACGGAAAATCCGGATACCTGTCGTTAGCAGGAGTAATAGTCTGCCTGTAGACATTTCTTTTATGTAAAACTTATATTTAACACTTTTTTAATAATTCGTAATAATAGACGGGATTGGGTTTAAGTGAACTACCCTCCCCTGCTTTCTGATGACGGCGATGAAAGGACTTCCTGGGTCACTCTTATATCTATTTTACAATTCCCCAGGTTCATCCCCTGCGTTCCGCAGTGTCCTGTCACGCTCGACGCAGGAAAGCGGTCTTGCGGTCTTTATTATTTTGTTGGGGGAGGCTACAGGTCTCTACGGTACAGAATAAAAAACTGAAGTATTCTATTTTGGAGATTCTGGACTAATATCAACCTATTAAGAAGGACCACCAGAAAATAATATTTGAAAAAAAGTTTTCCTCATGTTGTTCACGATTTCTTGATGTCGTAACCTGCTTCTTTAAGGGCTTTGCATGCACATTCCAGATCTTTTTCCCTGACAAGGATATAATCAGTATCATATGTTGAAACGGCAAATATACTGACACCGTTATCATTAAGAGCCCTGCTGATCCCTGCAAGGATTCCTGTCAACCCAAAATCCAGAGGTCCCTCAACTTTCAGGCAATTCCAGCCCCTTTCAGCCTGGGTACCTGCAGGAATATTTGCACGGATATTTGCGGGGATACAGCTTTCCTGGCAGACGACGGAGAGTTCTTCCGGAGTTCGCGTAATCGAAATGAAACTGCACCCATACATCCATGCAGGAATTTCAGAGCCTGTTTCCAGCCTGTAGATCCCGAATATACCTTCAAGGATGCTTAAAGTGAGTTTATTTTGCTTCATGCCAGGCTCTTAATTCAATTTATCCATTTAATAAATTTGCCATTGTAGGAGCGTACGATTAACTGAGAAACACCATTGTCAAAAATATATTATCTTTCGGGGGAAATTATACCATAAAATTCTGATATGACTGCATATATCGGATGACTGCATATATCGGATGACTGTATATATCGGATGACTGCATATATCGGATAACAGCTATTCCCTCAAGAAACATTTTTTGCTGAAAAACATCGTCTCAACCTTCGGGTTTTTTGCAGTGATCCTTTTTGGGGCCCTGCTCTCCTAAATACAGATGTGGAAGCCTCTGTCCTGTATTTTGCAGCCATCACGATAAATTAAGGAAGGATGCCTATGACTTTAGTGGCAGGAGGAATTCCGTCAACTTCCAAATTCTCTGTGGCATATTCGTATCCATCTGCTCTACTCAGAATATTACAATCTTTATTCGTAAACCTGGATCCCGGGCTCTACAGGGATCCACTGTTTCTGGGCTTGATCCTCTTCCCGGTTATCGGTTACAGCCTGGTCTGCCGAAGGCTCCTTCAGGAACAGTCTGGAAAAAATATCCTCAAACTGAGAAAAGAGACCCCCAGGGTCATGCATCCAGGGTCTCTTGCCTACCTTGCAGGAGTTCTCTTTTAAAAGGTTGTTTTTTTAGCTGGAAAGCTGGTTTTTTTCAGCAGAATCAAACGGATCTTGATTTATTAGTCGAATGTGATTTATGAACCGTTAGGTGAGAGTTTTAGGGAGAGGTAGTTCACTAGCCGAACGTTATTCATTCAGCCGGACAGACCATCTGTTTGCTTCCCTATTGACGCTGATCTTATCTTCCCTGGAAAGCCAGCCAATGGCCATCAAAGCAATCTGGGAATCAAAGCCGTTTGTGCTCAGATGAGTCTTTATCTGGTTCAGGCTGCATTCTCCTTCTTCCAGCCTGTGGTACAGCACTCCTGCAGCTTCCCCTACCTTTATATTCATATACTCAGCCATGTTTATCACCTATTTTTATTTTTTATTACAGCTTGCTGTTTTTGATATATTTCTATGCTTTTTTATTGTTTTTGATATATTTCTATGCTTTTAATACATGTATACTGTTTCTAACATCACAACCTGCTGTATTTGATAAATTTATGCTGGTTAGGAGAATACAAATATTATGAAAAATATTGAGAAGATTCACTCCAGAAAATTTCACTTTGGAACACACCGTAAGCCAGGAGTTGGATTTTCTGCCACCCAGAGCACCCCTCTACCTAAATATATGATATCTGTTACGAATGACCCTGGCTATGACCCTGGCCATTACTGCCTGCAGTCCTTACACATTCCTCAAAATAAGCAAATTTTTCGTAGTATTATGGTGCACATGCTTCGTGAACTACCCTAACCTGTTACTTTGCTCCGAGGAAGGAGACTTCGCGCTGTGCCTCTGCGATCCCCAGGTTAAAACGCTGTATCCGGAAGGAAGCCGAAATTCAATCTATTTAACAATCTATTTAACAATCTATTTAACAATCTATTTAACAATCTATTTAAAATCCGTTCAAAGAAACGACAAAAGTGTTTTTAATATATTTATAAATGGATAAGCTTATCTAGTTTAATAAACTTTAAACAGTATAATTGAATATATAACCAGTCAACAGCCACAGATATAAAGTAAAATACATGGGAGGAACTGTATCTGGCTTTTGATCCTGAAATTTCATTAGGTGCTTACAGATCCATACTCAATATGATGTTCTTTTTCTTACTTGCTTCACTTATATTACTGATAACCATATTTGCCTATGCAAAATACTGTGCAAAAAAGTTCAGGGAAACAGAAGCGAGAACTGAAGCCGAAAGAGAATTCATGAAAGCAGAAAAGGAAAGGGAAGAAGCAAGACCGAAAGAGGAAACAGGATATTCAGAAAGAGACGAAAGAGAAGAGTACGAAGACGATGACTCTGACGACGACGGAGAATAAATATCATGGTCGGATGAAATTCCAATGCCGGTGAATATATTAATGTAAGGCTAAAGGAAGAAAAACCCGGGTAAAATGAAAAACTCAGGTAAAATGAAAAATTCAGGTAAAAAAGTTTTTCCTTCTAAAGCCATTCTCACCTTCAAACCGTTTTTATCTCTTTTTCCAGTCTCTTTATCAGTTCCCTGAGCTGGATTGCACGCTCGAAGTCCAGCCTGTCGGCAGCTTCCCTCATCTCCGTATCCAGTTCGATTATTACGTTGGGGATGTCGGTCTTCGGGATATGTTTCGTGTCGGTAATATCCACTACTTTTTCCCTGATTGGTTTTCTAATGGTTGTCGGGACAATTCCATGTTCTTCGTTGTAGGTAATCTGCATTGTACGGCGGCGTTCAGTCTCACTGACAGCTTTTTTGATGGAATCGGTCATCCTGTCGGCGTAGAGGACAACCGTTGAACTTGAGTTTCGGGCTGCGCGGCCTATGATCTGGATGAGGCTTTTTGAATCCCTGAGGAAGCCTTCCTTATCTGCGTCCAGGATACCGATGAAGCCCACTTCCGGGATGTCAAGCCCTTCCCTGAGCAGGTTGATCCCTACAAGGACATCGAACTTGCCAAGGCGCAGTTCGCGGATTATTTCAGTCCTTTCGATGGTCTTGATATCGGAGTGCAGATAGCGGGCTTTGATCTCGTTTCTGGCAAGGTAATCAGTCAGTTCTTCGGCGAGCTTTTTGGTCAGGGTGGTCACGAGGGCGCGGTCCCCCCTATCCACTATTTTCCGGATCTCCTGCATAACGTCCCTTACCTGGCCTTCAAGGGGACGTACCTCAACCTCCGGGTCAACGAGGCCGGTCGGGCGGATAATCTGTTCCACGATCCGGGCAGACTGCTCCCGCTCGTAGTCTGCAGGGGTTGCCGATACGAAGATCACGTTTTTCATGTACTTTTCAAATTCGTCAAACTTCAGGGGCCTGTTATCAAATGCACTGGGGAGCCTGAAGCCATAATCAATGAGGCTCTTTTTCCGTGAGCGGTCTCCGTTATACATCCCGTGCAGCTGTGGGATGGTCT